>JANYAL010000077.1 GCA_025361325.1 Bacteroidota bacterium | reverse complement strand
CTGACCCGAACAAGTACCTATTCAGACAGGACCCAGGTTGTATCCTGAGCCATATCGCATAGTTATAATATTATATATAATACATGAACCTGTCTTTTTTCAGGTAAAATAAAGTATAACGAAAAACACCCTATAATTAATATTATGTTAAATAGTAAAAAAACAAACCTACAGGGACTTTAAAACAAATTGCCCCCTTGCCTGAAGCAGAGGTTGGTAAGAAGATTTAAGCGGAGTATATTAGAAAAGACCCCATTTTTCGGGGCAGAAACTTACCTGACTTATCATAAGCCTGGTAGTTGCAGGGTGATGTTTACGTATTTTCTGTAAGCGCAGGAAACTTAAAGTAATTTGATTGCCTTTACCAGCCTCCATTTTTCCTTGTTAACCGGTGTCATTTCATCCATATCCATGGCATATACCATCACGGTATGGGTATGTGCCTCCCGGGTACCGGTGGTATAGGCCTTATAATCGGTGCCTGCCCCGGCCCACCAGGTTTTTATTTCGTATTCATTGCGTTTGGCCTTTCTGTTATAGCTTACCACGGGCCTGGCTTCTCCCAGGTCATCGTTATAAGTAACATGGCCCAGCAAGTACTTCTTCTTATCTACTTTCAAATACAGGGCACATACAGGATTCACGTCTTTCTTATATTTCAGGTCTGCCTTGAAAAAGTAAGAAATAGAAACGGAATCCCCCGGGGCGACCTGCCCCATAGCGAGGGTAATGAAAAGGGTTGTTAATACAACCAGTATTGTTTTTTTCATGAACCTTAAATTTAGCATCTAAATATATTGTTTTGTTGGATACTTACAAAAAAAACCAATATTGTTTATTGGTTTTAAAGTTGATGTATTTCGTGTATCTTATTATATATCAGTCTACTCTGTTGCTGTATCCACATCTGTACCCGGAGTGTGCATATCATCTTCAATATCTCCATTCTCCTCTTCCTGCTCTTGTATCTGCGTAATAGCGGCAATCTCGTCTCCATCATCCACCCTGATCAGTTTCACGCCCTGCGTTGCCCTTCCCTGTTCACGGATCTGGTTCACCGGCATGCGTATGGTGATACCCGAAACGCAGGTGATCATCAGGTCCTCTTTTTCCGTTACTGCAAGTAGCCCCACCAGTGATCCTGTTTTTTCAGTTACATTGATGGTCTTCACACCTTTTCCGCCCCGGTTGGTAACCCGGTAATTGGCTTCGTTCGTATCGGGATCATCCAGGAAGGTCCTTTTACCATAGCCTTTTTCGCTGACCACCAGTATGGTCTTGCTCTTGTCTTCGCGGTTCACGCACACCATTCCAACCACCGCATCGTTCTCATCATCCACTTCAATACCTGCCACACCGATACCGCCCCTGCCGGTGGAACGCACTTTCTCTTCGGGGAATCGTATGGCCCGCCCGCTTTTCACCGCCATCATGATCTCGCAGTTGCCATCTGTGAGTTTTGCTTCCAGCAACTCATCGCCATCCAGGATATTGATGGCATTGATACCATTCTGCCGGGGCCTGCTGAAATCTTCCAGGTCGGTCTTCTTAATGATTCCCTTCCTGGTACACAATACAATATAGTGGCTCTTCAGATATTCCGCGTTATCAAAGTTCTTCACGTCAATGATTGCCTTTACCTTGTCGTCTGGTGGTATATTGATCATGTTCTGCAGGGCCCTTCCCCTCGCGGTGCGGTCTCCGTCTGTGATCTCGTGCACTTTCAGCCAGAAGCAACGTCCTTTCTCCGTAAAGATCAGTAAGGTATGGTGCGTGGAGGCCACGAACAGGTGTTCTATAAAATCCTCTTCACGGGTACTGCTGCCCCTGGCTCCGCGTCCTCCCCTGCGTTGTTTGCGGTATTCATCTGCGGGCGTACGTTTGATATATCCCAGGTGCGAGATGGTGACCACCACATCTTCATCTTCAATCAGGTCGAGCATACTCATCTCATCGCCAACATATACAATCTCCGTCTTGCGTTCATCCCCGAATTTAGCTTTCACCTCCTGCAGTTCATCCTTTATGATCTGGTAACGCAGCCCTTCATTAGCCAATATTTCTTTCAGCTTTTCTATCAGCTTCATCACTTCGGCATGTTCTTCGCGTATCTTCTCTATTTCCATGCCGGTAAGACGCTGCAGCCTGAGTTCAAGAACGGCCTTGGCCTGAATCTCAGACATCCCGAAATTACTGATCAGCCCTTCCTGCGCAATAGTAGGCGTGGAAGAATTACGGATCAGGGCAATGACGGCGTCAAGATTATCAAGAGCAATGATATAGCCTTCCAGGATATGCGCTCTTTCTTCCGCCTTCCGGAGTTCGAATCTAGTTCGGCGTACCACCACTTCATGCCTGAACTCCACGAATTCCACGATGAGTTCTTTCAGGTTCAGCACTTTGGGCCTACCGTTCACCAGCGCCACATTGTTCACCCCGTATGAGGTTTGCAGCTCGGATAGTTTATACAATTGGTTGATGACCACATTTGCCACGGCGTCTTTCTTCAGGTCCAGGACGATGCGGGTACCTTCTTTATTGTTGCTTTCATTGTTAACATCAGCAACGCCCTCAATGTGTTTCTCATTGATGAGTTCGCCGATCTTGGAGGTCAGAAAATCGCGGTTCACCTGATAAGGCGTTTCATAGATGATGATCTTTTCGCGGCCATGTTTGGCAGGCTCTATATTGACCCTGCCCCGCAGCACTACCCTGCCCCTTCCGGTATGCAGGGCTGCTTTGACCCCTTCAAACCCATAAATGACGCCCCCTGTGGGAAAATCGGGGCCTTTAACGTGTTTCACCAGTTCATCAATGCTGATATCGCGCTTGTCGATATAAGCCACACAGGCGTCCACCACTTCGCCCAGGTTATGGGGCATCATGTTGGTAGCCATCCCTACGGCGATACCGCTACTTCCGTTCACCAGCAATTGCGGTATGCGGGTGGGTAGTACAGTGGGTTCTTTCAGGGAATCATCAAAATTCAGCCCGAAGTCAACGGTATCTTTTTCAATGTCCTCCAGCATGGCCTCGGCAAATTTGTGCATGCGTACTTCGGTATACCGCATGGCTGCCGGGGGGTCGCCGTCCTGGCTTCCGAAATTTCCCTGTCCGTCGATCATGGTATACCGCATGGCCCAGTCCTGTGCCATACGCACCATAGTGTCATATATGGCCTTATCGCCGTGCGGATGGTATTTACCCATCACCTCACCTACAATACGGGCTGATTTCTTGTATGGCCTGTTGCTGTAATTGGCCAGTTCACTCATTCCGTACAGTACGCGGCGGTGAACCGGTTTTAGGCCGTCCCTTATGTCCGGAAGGGCCCGTCCCACGATCACGCTCATCGAATAATCGATGTAGGAGGTCT
>JANYAL010000051.1 GCA_025361325.1 Bacteroidota bacterium | reverse complement strand
TCAGGCCTGCCCTGGAGAACTTTTTGCAGAAAATAAAGAAATTCGAGAAGAACAGGTTCGAGACCCGGGCCTTTGCTTATCTGGACATCATCAGCTGGGTGGAAAGTAAAGTGTATCAAAAACCGATGAGTGCCATCATACAAGAGAAATACCTGGTCAGCAAACACCGTTCATCCTGAACTGGCTTTATCAGTATAAGCTTAGGAGATGATTTACATCCAATTAAAAACATGCTCTTTTTTTCATTACCTGAACAAGCCAGAGATAGTATAACAGACCTTGTCATTGATCCGGTAGAAGATCTCCCCGTTTATCTTGCGGAGCTTGCGCATTTTCCGTTTGTCGAGTAACCTTCCCTGGGGGTCAAAATGCTGGGGCTGGGAATAATAGGTGAGGATATAATATTTCTTATACGAAAATGCAGAATGAAATAATACCGGTTTGATGGAAATAAAGATCAGTGAATTCTTTTTTTCGTCCACATAATAATCGAAATTATTAACCCAGGTACAGTGAATCGAACGCATGTATCCAATGAGTTTGTTCAGTCCCGCCGAATCTAGATGGTATTTGGCGGCGGTATCATTCAGGCGCTTTTCCTCCACATTGAAATCGTATATATAGGTCAGGGTATCAGTAATAATCTCCAGCGATACGGTACGGAATAATTTATCAGTGAATGCAAGGGAAAAGGGTTTGCCCTGGTATAAGGTCCTGTAAGTGGATTCAACCTGGTCAAGCACTTTTTCATGTTCAAAGTAATACTGTGAAGTGATCTTGATACCCGAACAGGAAAAAAGCAGCACCGAAACTGAAATCAGGAAAACTATGTATGCGGTTCGTTTATTCCTCATGTTTCATTTTTTTGTACAGCAGGAGATGCCAAATACGATCTTGTGCAGAAAATCTGACCTGATCTGCCGAAGGGTCTTGCCGCCATAATCCCAGTAAATGAGTGTGACGGTGTCTTTCACTCTGGTAATCGACTCCAGGATGATATAGTGAGTAGGTATCTGCAGTTTTATCTTCTCCAGTTTATTCTTGTGCAGGATGCGGTTATTCACATATAAAACCACAATACCTTCCCTCATTTTCTTAGCGATATAATTAAAAGTGTTTCCTACAGATGGGCGGAAAAGATCTGCCCCCCTGGCATTCACATTTACATGAAGTAACTGTCGCACCATGCTGTTGAACTTGGCATAATTCACAGCGGCCCAGAAACTGTCCTCATCGCCGGGGTGATAGGTGCGTTGAAAGAAATTCAGGTAACCTTTGAAATGATCTGCGAGGCAGAGGAACCACATCTGTTCAGCAGGATGTATGTCCAGTACACCCTTCGAACGGAGCGTACCAGCGGCAGCTTTCACTTCCGGGGAGGGTTCAAAGAATATATTTCCATAGGAAGCTTTACCCTCAAGGTATAATTGGAATAGCAGCCTGGCATACCCAAGGGGGTCATCCTGCAGCATTAAATAAGTAAGGGCACCATATCCGCAGAAATTGGTGCCCCTGCCGGGGTATATACCCAGGGGTTCATGCACATTCGTTTTAACATTCTTTAAGAATAGTGCTGGTTTAATGCCTGGCCAGTAGCTACTTGGGGAAAGTTCGCTGATACTGTCCACAAAAGCAATGGCCTCCTGTTGTGTTGAAGTGGGGGTGAAGGGGTAGCCGTACGGTATGCATGGAATCGGAATTCCGAGGGCGATGGATACCAGTGGCTGAGTACACAATACAAGAAAACTTTTCATCCACCTGCCCTTCATAAAACTATTGTTAAATTACTACAAAGATATTCTAATTGCGAAAGGCATTTGGTGAAATCAAAGCGGCCGAATGTATTATGGTAACTCTGGAACACCGTTTATGTTGCAAATCCGGAGCCAATGTTCTTTATTCTGTAAAAACTTACTAATTTAACAGCGATGACCAACCGTTTTCTACGGAATTATATCATTGTCGGACTTCTGGTAACAATCACCGGGGGCATCATACTTTACCAGTTTTTACCTGATATCAAATACCCGGTCATTAAATCCGATCCCACTGTTTGGAATGTTCCGGATATCAATGCACTGCCACGGACTCCTGAAGCGGGACTGATACGATATGGCCGTGAACTTATCGTCAATACATCTTCCTATCTTGGCCCCAAAGGAAGTATTGCTTCCATAAGCAATGGCATGAATTGCCAGAACTGTCACCTCGAAGCGGGAACACGTATATGGGGAAATTGCTTTGCAATCGTGGCCTCTACATACCCTAAATTCCGACCGCGCAGCGGCAGGCTGGAATCTATAGAATACAGGGTGAACGATTGCATGGAAAGAAGTCTTAACGGGGAAAAACTGGATAGTCTGAGTAAAGAGATGCGCGCCATGGTGGCTTATTTGAAATGGCTGGGCAAGGATGTTCCCAAAGAGAACAAACTGAAAGGAATGGGTATTCCTCAGTTTCCCTTTCTTGACCGTGCCGCTTCAGTAGAAAAGGGTAAACAGGTCTTTTACCTTACATGCAGGAGATGCCATGGAGAGAACGGGCAAGGCCAGTTAAAACCCGATTCATCGGGTTATATATATCCATCGCTATGGGGCCCCAATAGTTATAATGTCAGTGCTGGAATCTACCTCGTATCACGACTTGCCGGATTTGTGAAATATAATATGCCTTATACAGACACGCCGGCAGGATCACAATTACTGGATGATGAGGCATGGGATGTGGCCGCTTTTATCTGTTCACAACCAAGGCCGGTGAAAGTGTTCAAAGCAGACTGGCCCGTACTTGCAACCAAACCGTTCGACTTCCCTTTCGGGCCATACACTGACAGTTTTTCTGAACTGCAGCATAAGTATGGTCCCTTTGCAGTTATCAAAAAGCGGCATCTATAAAAAACGTCTTTGGTGAATGTTTACCGGTTCTTAATTGAACCTGTTTCCCGCTCACCAAAGACGATGAATTGACTTGAATTATCCTGCATAGCAATAAGCACATTTGTGCTCCTGGGCACGGCCAACTGCCCAAACACCGGAAGGTACGGCCTGGATGCCGGGCAACAGACCACTGTACCATTCCTTCTTCACATCAGAAGCCTGCAACTTCATTCCTTCGGCAACAGCAGCGCTGAATACGGTCATAGCGGCATCACATACGGCGAACATCACTCCACTGGCCTGCAACTGATCTATACCAATCATTACCTCACCAATTCCGGGTATTTTATAATCGCCAGGGGCTGGTTTCCAGAAAGGATTGCGTGTTGAGGGTTTATTCGTCTTTGGGTCTTTGGCTTTGAATACTTCCCCGAAAT
>JANYAL010000413.1 GCA_025361325.1 Bacteroidota bacterium | reverse complement strand
GAATTGGCGAAAACCAGTCAACTTTGCTTACCCCTTCCCTATCTCTTCCCTATGAATACCATAGGTCCTGATAGGTAATTTGGCTCCGGGATATACAGAAATCATATGTTAGAACGGGCTGAGAAAGCCTAAAACTGGTGCTCATTGAAACCTTAAGACTACCTTTGTAAAAACCTGTAAGTATGCCTCCTGAGCTGAAACTTCAACCACCTAGTCTGGAATGATCCCCAACGAACCCCTTACAGATCAAATTATTGCAACTACCAGAAAGTGGATAATAGACGTGGTCATTGGTTGCAATTTCTGTCCTTTTGCAGCAAAAGAAATAAAACGCGGAAGCATTCATTACGAAGTCCTGCATAACTCCGATTCCGGCCAGGTTTTGGCTGCTGTACTCAAGATGATGCAACAGTTGGATGCGGATGCCGGTATTGAGACTACGTTGCTGATCCTGCCGGGCAGTTTCGGAAACTTTTATGACTACCTGGACCTGCTGTACCATGCTGAAGCCCTGCATATTAAAGAAGACTATGAAGGCATCTACCAGATCGCCGGGTTTTACCCGGAATACTTATTCGCCGGAAGCAGCCCCAACGATCCTGCCAACTATACCAACCGCTCGCCCTATCCCATGCTTCATTTCCTGCGGGAGAAGAGTGTGAGCAATGCAGTAGACAATTACCCCGGCATTGAAGATATCCCCAACCGGAATATCGCATTCGCCAATAAAAAGGGGCTCCTGTATATGCAACAATTCTTATCTGTATAGTTCGCTCCCGGTGTTTTCCTGTAAAAGTCTTTTTTACAACCGTTCCAATTTCCTAAGGAGTATCATATTTTCTACCAAGCATGGTCATGGTTTTTTTGTAAGTACAGGAATAATTTTAGCAAGCAATTTATTCTTATCATTAAATCATTCAGGTATGAAAAATTTATTGTTTTTCGCATTTGTTCTGCCTGTTTTAGGACTGCAGGCCCAGAACTGGCAAAAGAATTACGATTTCGTGGATCAATGCATCTGTGGTCTTTCCAAAGTGAGTAAGAGCGGTTTAGTAGGATATGTTGATAAACAGGGGGTTGAAGTGATAAAACCCCAGTTTACGGAAGGTCTAACTTTTAATGAAGGACTGGTGACTGTAAAAAAGGATGGTAAATGGATGTTTTACGACAGTACCGGTAAAGCTGTTACTGATGCTATTTTTGATGATGCTATGAGTTTCAATAATGGTTTTGCAGCCGTGTCAAAAGGAGGACTTTATGGCTATATCAACCACAGTGGGCTGGCCGTGATCAATTACCAATTCTCCATGGCCAGGAATTTTACAGAAGGACTGGCTCCGGCCTCCAATGCAAAGGGCTATTGGGGGTATATCAATAAAGCAGGCAACTGGGTGATCGCACCGCAGTATGATTTTACCGATAATTTCACCGACAATGAGGCCAGGGTGATGAAAGGGAGTAAAGTGTTCTATATCGATAAGGAGAATAAGGTATTGCACGAATAAACATCCTGAATCCTGAATAATAATAAGCAGATAACCCTGTTTTACAGGGTTATTTTATTTGATTTTTTGGAACTTCTATGAACTACCATTTTGCTACAAGGGAATATTCCCATGCTTCCTCCTTGGTCTTTTTGCCACTTTGTTCTCGAGCATGGCAAACGCCTTGATGAGTTTTTTGCGGGTATCCCGGGGTTCTATCACTTCATCGATAAACCCCCTTTCGGCAGCCAGGTATGGCGTTGCAAATTTTTCGGCGTACTCGGCTTCTTTCTCCTTTAGTTTTGCCGCAGGGTCAGCCGCTTCGGAGATTTCTTTTTTGAAGATGATCTCACTGGCTCCTTTGGCGCCCATTACAGCAATCTCGGCACCGGGCCATGCATAGTTCATATCGGCACCAATATGTTTTGAATTCATCACATCATAAGCGCCACCATACGCCTTACGTGTAATTACAGTGATACGCGGAACCGTTGCTTCACTAAATGCAAATAATAATTTAGCACCGTTCGTAATGATGCCATGCCACTCCTGATCCGTTCCCGGTAAAAATCCCG
>JANYAL010000406.1 GCA_025361325.1 Bacteroidota bacterium | reverse complement strand
GAAGAGATAGGGAAGACAGATCTTAGTTAAGAAAGAATTGTGTTGGAATATTTGACGCAAACGAAGGATGTCTGCTGATCAGGTACCGGTTCCTGAACTGAAATAATATGGCTACGCGGGGTCTGATTATAAAAAAGTCCTATTCCGCTAACAAGCCAGTTTTACCGAAATGTCAACCTATGCCCGCAATTGTTCTCAGCGTTGAATAATTGAATATATTGCAGCATATTTTTCAATAAATCCCTCGTACAGCAATGTATCCCAATTTGTATTATTTGTTCAAAGACTGGTTTGGAGTTAACTGGGAGCAGCTTAAATTTTTGAATACGTTTGGATTAATGGTTGCCCTGGGCTTTGTTACAGCAGCCCTGGTATTGAACCTGGAATTACAAAGACGTGAAAAGCATGGGCTTTTGTCCCCCAGGGAAGAGTTCATCACTGTTGGCCGGCCTGCCTCCATACTTGAACTCATCATCAATGCCCTGGTAGGTTTTATATTTGGTTATAAGATCTTCGGACTCTTTTTCAGTAAACCTGAAGGTATTAATCCACAGGATTATATCTTTTCCGGTAATGGGAATATGGCGGGCGGATTGTTATTAGGTTTATTACTGGCTGGATTAAAATGGTGGGACAAGAATAAACAAAAATTAAAAGAACCCGAAAGGCGTACGGTACGGATATGGCCTCACGACAGGGTAGGGGATATTATCATTCTGGGTTTGATCTTCGGTATCATTGGCGCCAAATTGTTCGATAACCTGGAGAACTGGAGTGATTTTGTAAAGGATCCGTTAGGAAGGTTGTTTTCGGCAAGCGGGTTAACCTTTTATGGCGGATTGATCCTTGCGGCGATTGCGATATGTTGGTATGCCTCGAGCAAGGGTATCAGGGTGATTCACCTGGTTGATTCGGCCGCACCTGCACTTCTGATCGCTTATGCTGTGGGCCGCATCGGCTGCCAGGTGGCCGGCGACGGGGACTGGGGTGTTTTTAACAGTGCTTATATCACAGATCAGAACGGTAAGGTAATCGTTGCAAAAGCAGGAGATTTTGAAAAGGCACTTGCAAATAATTCAACCTATTTTTTAAATGGTAATGTGATCGAGAAAGGAAAAAACGGACAGGATAGCCTCGTCAATGTTACGGACAGGAAATATCCCAGCCTCGATGGGGTTCCTCATCAATCCTGTAAAGCCCCCTCCTTTCTGCCAGTCTGGATGTTTGCCTACACTTATCCGCAAAACGTTAATAAGGATGGTGTGAGAATCCCTGGTTGTATGGAGGAACATTGCAGGGCATTGCCCTTACCGGTATTTCCTACTCCTTTTTATGAAACCTTTTTTTGTACATTACTATTTATCTTTATGTGGAGTATCCGAAAACGCATTACAACCCCTGGTGTGTTATTTGGTATCTATCTTATAATGAATGGATTAGAACGTTTTACGGTAGAATTGATCCGGGTAAATAATACCTACTCACTCTTTGGCTTTCACCCAACACAGGCAGAACTGATCTCATCTTGTTTAACCATTACCGGTATCATTCTTATTTTAATTTGTAAGCGTCAAGCTGCCAAAATATCTTAGTCTACGGTTTATTATAGCTTTAAAGCGCTCACTATGCCTTTTATATTGTAATCCTTCTTTATATCTCCAGCCCTATATAGGATTTTTGACCAGTTATCCTGTACATTTACCGTTCAATATAAAACATTGTACTATGTTTTACAAAGTACCTACTTTTGTGAAGTAGTAGTTATAATGTATTATTACAGAACAATAAAATATCCCATTAGCCGGGGATAATCACTAAAACTAAAAAGTATAGCCATGAAACAAATTTTCAGCCTGCTGGCTGCAATGAGTATTGTATTGTCCAGCCAGGCACAAACCGGTGCCAAAGTATCGGGAAGTATTAAAGACGGGGGCAATCAGAAGATTATTGATGCTGCCTCCGTTTCTCTTTTAAACGCCAGGGATTCCAGCCTTATCAAGACAGCCATTGCTGACAAAACCGGTAATTTCTCTTTTGAACATGTAAAGTCGGGTACATTTATAGTACTGGCAACCTCCGTAGGTCATAGTAGAACTTACAGTAAGGCCTTCACATTATCTGACACAGAAGCAGCTATTCAGCTGGGCTCTTTGCAATTAATTCCTTCTGAAAGGGACCTGAAAGAAGTGGTGGTAAGTGCAAAACGGCCTTTTATAGAAAGGAAGGCCGATAAGACCATTGTTAACGTGGAATCTTCGATAACCAGTGTTGGAAGCACAGCACTGGAGGTACTGGAAAAAGCTCCTGGAGTGACGGTGGACAAGGATGGCAATATCAGCCTGCGGGGTAAACAGGGTGTATTAATAATGATGGATGGGAAGCCCACCTATTTATCCGGAAATGAACTAACGGGTCTGCTTAAGAATATGTCTGCCGGAAATATCGATCAAATAGAGATCATGACCAATCCTTCTGCCAAATATGATGCAGCAGGTAAATCCGGTATCATCAACATAAAGACAAAGAAGAATAAGCAAATAGGTTTTAATGGCAGCGCAACGGCCTCCTTTGGACAAGGTATCTATGCAAAGACCAATAACAGCCTGAACCTTAATTACAGGACAGGCAAGTTCAATATATTCGGTACTGTTAGTGTAAATGACCATAATAATTTGAAGGACCTGAATATACTCAGGGATTACAAGAACCCGGACAAGACCCTTAAAGCTGAATTTCAGCAGGATGCATTCATGAAACGTAAGGAAGGTAATTACACCCTGAAGGCAGGTGCAGACCTGTATCTTAATGATAAAACGGTATTGGGCATTGTATTTACAGGTATTAGCAGTCCGCAAGTCAATATAGGATCCAATACCAGTTACCTGAAAAGCAGTATGGGAACCTTGGATTCCATTGTAACTGCCAACAGCAGGGAAGATGTCATTTGGAGAAATGGAGGTATTAATCTCAATTTCCGCCATCAATTTGATTCTACCGGAAAGGAGCTCACAGCCGATTTGGATTACCTGCATTATAATTCCAACAATAATCAGGTATTCACCAATTCTGATTTTACCCCCGACTGGTTACTTAAATCTACGGATCAGTTGACCGGGCAATTGCCTTCTTTCATTAATATATATTCTGCAAAGGTAGATTACGCGCAACCGATTAAAAAAACTGTCAAGTTGGAAACAGGATGGAAATCAAGTTATGTTGAAACAGATAATGCCGCCGGATATTTCGACATCGTAGGCGGGCTTAAATATCCTGATTATGAAAAAACAAACAGATTCGATTACAAGGAAAATATCAATGCAGCGTATGTCAACCTGAACAAGGAGTTAAAAAAGTGGAACTTCCAGGCAGGCCTGCGCCTGGAGAATACCAATTACCAGGGTCACCAGTTTGGTAATCCGCAACGCACCGACTCTGCTTTCTCAAACAGTTATACCAACCTTTTCCCGACTTGCTTTATCGGGTATAACCCATCCGAAAAGAACCAGTTCAGTTTCAGTTATGGACGCCGGATCATTCGCCCCAATTACGAAGACCTGAACCCTTTCCTTTTCTTCCTCGATAAATATACCTATGGGGCAGGAAATCCTTTTTTACGGCCTCAGTATTCCAGTGTATTTGAACTGAATCATACGTTCCGGCAGTTTCTGACCACCAGCCTTAATTACAGTCATACTAAGGACCTGTTCACTGAAACATTTGAAGAAAAAGGGTTCGTATCCATCGTACGCCAGGGTAACTATGGTTTTATGAATGACCTAAGCCTGTCAATCAGCGCCCAGGTACCAGTTGCCAAATGGTGGAATGCAAACATATATGCAGAAGGAAAATATAACCAGTTCAAGGGTATACTGTATGGTGAAGATCTGAATGTACATGCTACTACTTATCTCTTTAATGTGTCCAACCAGTTCAGGATGAATAAAGGATGGAGTGCTGAATTATCCGGATTCTATCGTTCACCAGGCATTGAAGGCCAGATTCAGATAAAGTCGCTTGGACAATTAAGCGCCGGTGTTCAAAAACAGGTTTTGAGCAGCAAAGGAACAATAAAGCTAAATGTAAGGGATATACTGAATACCCAACATCCCGTTGGAAATATCAATTTTCAGAATACAGCAGCAACATTCAGTCAGCAGACTGATAGCAGGGTAGCTACCCTGAGTTTCACCTATCGTTTCGGAAAACCCATAAAAGGGCTTCAGAAAAGAAAAACTGGTGGGGCAGGAGATGAGCAGAACCGGGTTAAAGGATCGAACAGCTGATCGGTAAAGGTTGAAAATTGAAGGTTACATATACCCTGCTGTTATAAGCGGGGTATATGTTTTATTTGACTAAAGAACCTGCAACTTTCAACCTGCAATTTTGATTTTTAATATACTTTTGTGAAAACATTATATTATGCCATCATTTGATATGGTCAGTAAAGTAGATCTGCAGACACTGGATAATGCGATCAATACAGTAAGTAAAGAGATTACAAACCGCTTCGACTTTAAAGGAAGTCCTGTTGTTATAGAATTTAATAAAAAAGAATACAAGGTGAATCTGGAGGCGGAGAGTGAAATGAAACTGGGACAAATTCGCGATGTTATGATTAGCCGGAGTATGAAACAAGGCCTGGCTGCAGAAATTTTTGATTTCAGCAAAGAACCTTTTCAGAGTGGTAAAGTAGTGAAACAGGAAGTGGTGGTCAGGAACGGTATCAAACAAGAAGATGCCAAAAAGATAGTTAAACTCATCAAAGACAACGGTATGAAGGTACAAGTTGCCATTATGGATGATATCATTAGGGTAACCGGTAAAAAGATCGATGATTTGCAGGAAGTAATCCATGCTACAAAAGGATGGAACCTGGGATTGGCACTGCAGTTTGTAAATATGAAGAGTTAATATCCTTAAAAAATTATATTTCACTCAAAAGCGAAAACTGAAAATCTACCCGTTCATACCAGATTTTAGGGCTGTTTTATAAGGAATAATGTATTAAAAAGGGACTATTTAGACCAAAAACTAAAAAATTACTTTACCTTTGCAAACAATTTAAACCTGTACGGCAAAATCCGTACACAAAAGTTTTATATTATGAAAAAAGGTATACACCCGTCTAAGTACAGACCGGTAGTTTTCAAAGACATGAGTAACGGGACACAGTTTTTAAGCCGCTCTACTGCACATTCAACTGAAATGGTTAAATGGGATGATGGAAATGAATACCCGGTAATTAAACTTGAGATATCCAACACTTCTCATCCGTTTTATACGGGTAAAAATGTACTGGTTGATACGGCCGGCCGTATCGATAAGTTCAACAAACGTTACGAAAAAAAGGCTAAATAACCCGATTCGTTCATTAGTTTTAATTAAAGTTTGTTTTTCATGGCTATACTTTAAGTCCTTCCGGTTCTCCGGGGGGACTTTTTCTCAGTAATTTTAGGTATGCAAAAGATCATATTTACTGAAGAATACTGTAAGCCCGAAAATCTACATCCCTTTACCTTCACCAGGCATATACCCGATATACGTATTGGAATTCTGACGATACGTGAAAAATGGGAACGCATGCTAAAACTGGATTCCTTTGACAAGTGGGAAGACCATTACCTGGATCATGAAAATTCCGTAAAGATCGGCCCCGGCATGGGCGAAGAAATCTGCCTTTTGGTGCATGCCAATGTTTTACCTACCCCTGCTATAATTAGAAAGATAAAAAAGTTAAAACCCGGTGAATTTCTTTCCGTTAAGAATGAGGGAGGCATCGCATTCAAATTCTCTAAAAAGGAAATCAAGGGCCTGGATAAGATTAAGATACGCAGTTCTGTGAATTTTGAGGATGAGGTCAAAGCCTTACATTACCCTTGGCATATATTTCAATTGAATGACTGGGCCATCAGGGAGGATTTTAACCTTGTCACTTCGGGACGAAAAAGCAAAACTGTTTCAAGAACGAACCGGCTGATCGAGCCGGGTAAGGTTTTTATAGAACAGGGAGTTAAAATGGAATATTGTATTCTCAATGCATCTGGCGGACCGATTCACATAGGAAAGAATGCGGAGATCATGGAAGGTACAATGATACGTGGGCCGGTTTCGATAGGCGAAGGAAGTACTGTAAAGATGGGTTCTAAGATCTATGGTGCAACTAGCATCGGCCCGGATTGCGTGGTAGGTGGCGAGATCAGGAATTCGGTGATCTTTGGCCACAGCAACAAGGCACATGATGGATATCTGGGTGACAGCGTGATCGGGGAATGGTGTAACCTGGGAGCAGGTACCACATGCAGTAACGTAAAGAACAATTACAGCAATGTAAAATATTGGGTGGATGCGGATAAAAAAGAGATGACCTCCGGTCAGAAAGGGGGATTACTTATGGGAGATTATTCCCGTTCGGCCATCAATACCTCATTCAATACCGGAACTGTCACTGGTGTTAGCTGTAATATTTTCGCACAGGGGCTTACTCCAAAACTAATCTCCGGTTTTTCCTGGGGAGTCGATGGAATTGAACGTTACTCCCTGCAGAAAGCAATTGAGGATATTGACAAATGGAAAAGGCAAAAAGGTTCTTCGATCACTGAAAGGGAAAAGAGAATTTTAACAGCTATATATTAAATCCAAATCAAAGGAAGATGCGTAAACAAATTGCCGCTGCAAACTGGAAAATGAACCTTACCATACAGGAGGCTGTATCACTGACGGAAGAATTGATCAGCAAACCCCGTAAGCTCAGTGTAAGACAGGAGGTGGTTTTAGGGGTTCCCTTCCCTTATCTTACAACGATAAAGAACATGCTGTCCGGAACAGAAGGAATTTTCATATCCGCCCAGAATTGTTCTGATAGGAAAAACGGGGCCTATACAGGAGAGGTAAGCACTGAAATGCTGCAGAGTATCGGTGTAACCCATGTTATCATTGGTCACAGTGAAAGACGCGAATATTTCCAAGAAAACAATGCCTTACTTTCAGAAAAGGTGAATAGGTGCCTGCAAACGGGATTGAAACCCATCTTCTGTTGTGGTGAACCTCTTGCAGTACGGGATTCGGGTACTGAATACAAGTATGTAGAAACACAGTTGGAGGAAGGACTGTTTCATTTGGATGCGATACAACTTACCGGTTTTATCATTGCTTATGAACCCATTTGGGCAATTGGAACTGGTAAAACAGCAACCAGTGATCAGGCCCAGCAAATGCATGCATTTATCAGGAAAGTCATGTCAACGAAATATGGTTCCATAGTTGCTGAAAGTATTTCAGTTCTTTATGGTGGGAGTGTAAAAGCCTCAAATGCTGCTGAGTTATTCAGTCAACTGGATGTAGACGGGGGATTGGTGGGGGGTGCAAGTCTCGTGGCTTCGGAATTCTCTGCCATAATTGACAACCTTAAAAAATAGCTGAACCGGATACATGCAAAGCTAAATTAGTCATATATCACCTGGAGGTACTATAATTGTTTTGCAACGCAGGGATGTATGGCTCCCTCTGCTTTAACCGAGATAGGTTATTATTGAAAAAAATATATACGAATTCAGTGAACGCAAACCGTTTGTGATCTTATATTCAGGTTCGTTTACCCGTTTTATAATGACCTATGAATTTCACAACAACAGGTTACTACACTAAGAAACAAACCCGGCTCTCATTTTTATGAAGTGGGGTGCGTCATTGAAAATCTTCAATTGCTCACGCTGCTGATATTGGTATAATGCTACATTAGAAGTATTTCATTAAAAAGCATTTCAGCTGTTTAAGAAAGTTAAAAGTGAAATAAAAAAAGCTCAGGAATTGATAGCCTGGGTTGGTTCTAAAAAAGCATAACTGATGTCCGCTTCTATAAAATTGTTCAGCCGGGAAAGGTCCAGGACCGTTTTGTTACCTTTGGTGTTACTGTGGTACATGGGAATGAATTTGGCGCCAAATACCAATTCATTGAATGTATATGAACTTCTTTTCACAACAGTATTGCTGAACATGTCATCAAATGCTTTGATAAATATAATGATTTCGCCACGTGTATTGGCATAATCCGCTGCCGTAAAATTATATAAGGGGCTGTTCTCGGTGATCGGATGAACGATTGTCCAGCTCAGGTTTAAGGCATTCACTTTTTCATATTCCAGGTCCAGTGTAAAGAATTTATTCACTGCTTTGTCGTTCTCTTCCACAGTCATGCCTAAGGTAAGTTTTGCTTCTGCTTCAGTTAGAGTGGCATTCTTAAAAGGTGCAATCCTGAGCATAAGTGCAGTTATATTCTTATACGGAGCGATTATTGCATTCGGTGAAAACTTGATGTATGCTTTCGGTTTACTGAAACGACCGTAGAACAGACCTGTAGCCAGCGAAAAGGTTAATAAGCCAAGCAATGCTTCAAAAGCCGCAACAGCACTTGTAGTAAAGCCGCCGGGACTGACCCTTCCATAACCCACGGTAGTAAATGTTTGTGTACTGAAGAAGAAAGCTTCCCAAAATTTCTCCCACTCCGTTCCGTTCTTCAGACCGTAAAAATGTTCTGTTCCCATAAAATAATACACAATACCGAACAGGAGGTTTACTGTAATAAAGAATGTGACAATGATAAAAAGGAATTTCCAGGTCCGTATGGAAAGCATGGTATGAAACCAGCTGATACGTTCCAGGAATGGGATCCCGTGTTTTTCAACATTCGCTTCACCGTTCTTTTTGGTGAAACGCCCCCCATAATCGGAACTGTTCACGCCGAAACCGGTATTTATCTCTGCTTTTGCCTTGATGTTAAGTTTTCGGATAAGTGACATATCAGTTATACATATGAGTCATAAAATTAGGATTATTACCAAACCAATTGCCCGTTTTTAATAATTAATCTGCATGTTTGGAATCTTAATAAGGAATATTTAAAAAAAGGTATTGTTTTTCATTGTAGCATATTTATACTGTTTTAAAATGTTCAATGAACATGTTATAAACTGATTCTGTCTTTATGTGTGTCATACATATATTGTCAGGGCATTGAAGCGGATCAGTTATCCGGCTGGTATTTGCATTCTTCCAGGATGCGCAAGGTCTGCAGGGAACAGGAGCATTAATCACCCTATGGTCCGATGGTTGTATACTTGCATATCCGTATAACTTTT
>JANYAL010000374.1 GCA_025361325.1 Bacteroidota bacterium | reverse complement strand
TATCCCCCTGCTCTTCTATGCCCCCGCCCTGCTGAAGCCCCAATGGAGAAAGGAAACGGTATCACAGATCGACATCCTGCCCACCGTGGCAGGTATGGTTCAGCAACCTTACCTGAATTCCACGCTGGGGAGGGACTTACTGGATTCATCGGAACAGGAGCATGCTGCCTTCATCATCTACCATGCTCCGGGCTGGATCGGTGTAGTGAATGACGATTATTTCTTCCGGAAGAATATCCATATCAAAAAAGAAGAACTGGTACCTGCCCGTGCCGGACTGCTACCACTGAATACAAAGCAGGAGGATTCGGTGAAACAGCATTTGTTGCAACTGACCTCGGCCATCTATGAAACTGCCCGCTGGATGTTGCTGAATAACCACAGCCGGTAAGGAAGTATTTTTAACTTGCCTGCTTTTACCTTATAGAGTATATTTATAAAAAATACACCCCATGTTCCGAAAATATCTTGCCGCAATCATTATCATGTTCACTGCGTATAACGTGAGCGCGGATGTGGTTAACCCGGGTGAGATCAAGTTGCAGTTCAGTTTCACTAACCTTGATAAATTCCCGGGATATACTTATTATTATCTGCACCATGGATACCATTACAATATGGGCTGGTACGCCGAGAATCCCGACACTGCACTGGTGGAGAATAAAAAGATATATACAGTGGCCATTAAAGCTAACCTTAAAACTTACCTGATGGCCTTGCCCATGATGAACAGCAATAATTATTACCTCCTGTCTGGCAGCCAGGTGGGCGGGGGGGTACTAGTGGACCCCTCCATCAATAGCATCGTAGAGGTATATGAGATCGTGAATATGGACAACGGAACCATCAATATTAAAAAGGAATCGGAGATCATTACCTACAAGAACGGCAAAATGGAAGAAAAGAAAATGAGTGGAATGATCCCTGTATTCATCCGGAATGACCATTTTACAAACGGATTGACCCTCATCTCAGGGGTTTCGCTATTGGCCATGCTGGTGCTGTTCATTGCAAAAAGAAGAAGGCAAGCTGCTATACAACCGGCTGCCTGATGATCTTCTTTGCTATTAGGATCAGGCGGGGCGACATCCGCACCTCATAATTCGAAAAAGCATAGTCACCGAATACTTCCTGTATCTGCAAACCCTGGTAGGCAAACATCTCGGTGAGATCGCCGAGTGAGAATTTAGAGACTTTTTCGGTGTAGACAAGGGGTTCTGACAGTGCTTCATCCTCCACAATGATTTTCTTGTAAAAATGCGTCTCATCGTACCATTTGGTGATGATGAAATTAACATTTTCCACTTTCTGCTCAGATTGGTGTACCAGGTGGTCCTCCGCATAATGCACGTTCAGGTAATCCATCACAAATAAGCCATTCTTCTTCAGGGATTGGGCAATGGTACGAATGGCATTATCATGTTCGCGCCTCGTTTTGAAATATCCGAAACTGGTGAAGAAGTTGAAGGCATTGTCAAAATAATTGATCCGGAAGGGCAGACGCATATCGTGCTGGTAAAAGTGAAGCCTATCTGTTTCATGTTTCAGGGCCTCCGTTATACTATCCTCGCTCAGGTCGATCCCTGTAACATCAAATCCCTTGCCTGCCAGTTGTATGGAATGCCGCCCCTTGCCGCAAGCCACATCCAGCATCGTGCTGCCGGGCGCCGGCTTTAGGTAACTAATCAGCTTATCGATGAAATCTGCCGCCTCACGGTCATCCCGGTTGAAGTACAGCTGATGATAATAGGGGGAGTTGAACCAATCCTTAAACCAGGGTTGTTGCATGGTACAAAGTTAATTGTTCTATGAACATCGTTCCCAGTTAATAGATCATGGCATATTACACATGTTAATAAAACTGCTATGCGCGCATTTCGGTATTTCGTTTCTCGTTATTCTTTGAACGTATTAGTGGTGAAGCTTTTTCAGAAAGGGAAGTGAATTAATTCTTACATTTTCAGCTGTGTATGGTTCATAACGTATGGTGCATTGGTCAGTGCATAGTACTCAGGTTGGAAACCTTGCAATGAACTATGAACTACGATCAATGAACTATAAACAGTTTCTTATCTTTGCACTTCCAAAAAAGAGACGCATGGCATTGATAAAAAGCATTTCAGGTATAAGAGGAACCATCGGCGGAAAAACAAATACCAATCTCACCCCCCTTGACATCGTAAAATTCGCTGCGGCCTATGGGAGTTGGATCATTTCACAGACCGAAAACCCCAAACTGATCATCGGGCGCGACGCACGGATCAGCGGGAAGATGGTGAGCGACCTGGTGGCCAACACCCTCATCGGTATGGGGCTTAACATCGTAGACCTGGGCATCAGCACCACACCTACGGTAGAGATGGCAGTACAGACAGAAAAGGCAGCCGGGGGCATCATACTCACGGCAAGCCATAACCCCAGGGAATGGAACGCACTCAAACTGCTGAACCCCCTGGGCGAATTCATTAACGCAGCCGAAGGGGAATTGATACTACGGCAGGCAGAACAGGAAACATTCAGTTTTGCCCCGGTGGAGAGACTGGGTACTTATACAAAAGATGATACGGCGCTGGCCAAACATATCGAGGCCATACTGAAACATGAATTGGTGGATGTGAAGGCTATCAGGAAGAAGAATTTCAGGATCGTGTTGGATGCCATCAACAGTTCAGGTGCGGTGGCCGTTCCCGAATTGCTGTATGCGCTGGGTATTAAAGATATCATTGTACTGAATGAAACCATGAATGGCGAGTTCGCCCATAACCCTGAACCCCTGCCCGACCACCTCACTGAATTAAGCACCGAAGTGGTGAAACAAGAGGCGAGCCTGGGGATTGCGGTAGACCCCGATGTAGACCGCCTCTGTTTCGTATGTGAGGACGGCAGCATGTTTGGCGAGGAATATACTCTGGTGGCTGTAGCCGATTATGTGCTGGGAAAGAAGAAGGGGAATACGGTCTCCAACCTCTCCTCCACACGCGCTCTGAAGGACATCACCGAAAAACACGGCGGCACCTATTACCCCAGCAAAGTGGGCGAAGTGAACGTGGTGCACAAGATGAAGGAAGTGCATGCCAGTATCGGGGGTGAAGGCAACGGAGG
>JANYAL010000285.1 GCA_025361325.1 Bacteroidota bacterium | reverse complement strand
TACACAGTAAAGACCGACGAGAACAACCAGGCAGCCATCAGCACCATCAACACTTTTCTGGAAGGTAAAAAGCCGGATTAAATTATTTCAGCAAGCCCTTATCCTGCCACAGAACAGGCTACGATATTGCTGAAGAAGTATGTTTGTGTTTGGTGATTAATATAAGGGCCCGCTTGCAAAAGTGCGGCCCTTGTTTTTATATTTATATACCCTCTAATGAAAAGCATTTAATACGGAACCGGACAGGTTTACCCGCCTTTTTTTAGCACTTATCTCAAGCGTAATTTTTAGTCAGGTAAGTCGGGAAGCTGGGCGTAAGATTTTAGTGAATATCAAACCATAACGTCTTCCTGTCTTGCCGGCAAATATTCCTTTATTTACTTTTGAGATAAGTTCTACATTTGTGAATTCATTACCATACAGCACGGCAGAAATAGCCTTTTCTAAATTGTTCTTTTGTGTCAAAAAACGTTAATAAAGTCACTGCAGCAGGATTGATCGTTGCACTGGGGATAATTTACGGGGATATAGGTACTTCACCTTTATATGTTTTCAGTGAAATCATCAATGGAAAAGAGATCGGTGACCTGCTCATCATAGGGGGACTTTCCTGTATCATTTGGACACTCACCCTGCAAACCACCATCAAATATGTGCTCCTGACCCTCCAAGCCGACAACCGCGGAGAGGGTGGCATCTTCTCTTTATATACCCTGGTCAGACGTCAGAAGAAATGGCTCGTCATTCCGGCTATGCTGGGAGGCGCTGCGCTCCTGGCAGACGGTATGATCACCCCCCCGATCACTGTTACCGCGGCAGTAGAAGGACTCGATAACATTCCCATGCTCCATGGTATTGAATTACGCACCATCATCATCATCGTATTGGGTATACTCGCCATCCTGTTCTTTATGCAACAGTTCGGGACTGCCTCCATTGGAAAGATGTTTGGTCCCATCATGGTCATCTGGTTCAGTATGCTTGCCCTGCTTGGTTTCTCTCACATCGCCGATGATTTCGACATTTTCAAAGCCTTCAATCCCTATTACGCCATAAAATTACTCACCCAATACCCGAAGGGTTTCTGGCTGCTGGGAGCCGTATTTTTATGTACTACTGGCGCGGAAGCATTATACAGCGACCTCGGGCATTGTGGCAGGGGAAACATCCGCATCAGCTGGATCTTTGTTAAGATCTGCCTCATATTGAATTACCTGGGACAGGGCTCCTACCTGCTGCATTCATTCAAGGGCACTACATTCGCTACGGACGACCTCCTGAAAAGTTCATCTTTCCTGGCGGCTCACCCCGGTGCTGTTGAAATGCACAATCCTTTTTATGGTCTCATGCCCCAATGGTTCCTGACTTCCGGTATCCTGATTGCTACGGCAGCGGCCATCATTGCCAGCCAGGCGCTGATCAGCGGTTCATTTACTTTGATCAGCGAGGCCATCCGTCTCAACCTCTGGCCCAAGATGAAGATTAATTATCCCACCGAGGCCCGTGGGCAGTTATTCGTTCCCGGTATCAATACATTATTGTTTCTTGGATGTTGCGGTATTGTGCTGTATTTCCAGACCTCAGGCGCCATGGGTGCGGCCTATGGCCTTGCGATCACTTTATGCATGTTGGCAACAACCATCCTGTTCTCCAATTTCATGGTCTCCCGCAGGGTAAGTCCGCCTTTGATCTATATCTTCCTCTCTGTCTTCCTCACTATTGAACTGAGTTTCCTGATCGCAAACCTCGACAAATTCATACATGGTGGCTATGTAACGCTGATCGTTGGCGGAGGCCTGTTTACAGTTATGTATATCTGGTACCGGGCCCGTAAGATCAAGAACCGCTATGTTGAGTTTGTGCGTCTCGAGGAATATGTTCCAAAACTGGAAGAACTCAGCAGCGATACCACGGTTCCGAAATATGCCACACATCTTGTGTATTTGACCAGTGCCAATAATCCCAAGGAGATCGAGCATAAGATCATTTATTCCATCCTGAGCGGCAAGCCAAAAAGAGCAGATATCTATTGGTTCGTGCATGTGGATACCATGGACGATCCGTACACCTGCGATTATTCCGTAGAACACATTATCCCCAATGATATCATCCGTGTGGAGTTCCGGCTGGGCTTCCGGATGGCACCCCGCATAAACCTGATGTTCAAGAAAGTGGTGGAAGACCTGGTGGCCAATCGCGAGGTCAATGTCACCAGCCGATATGAAAGCCAGCAACGTAATAATGTAGTTGGTGATTTTCAGTTTGTGGTCCTTGAGAAATTCCTGAGCCAGGACAATGAGCTGCCTTTCTTTGAGCGTATCATCATGAAACTGTATTTCTGGGTGAAACAAATTTCCCTGAGTGAGGAAAAAGGTTTCGGCCTGGAACAAAGCACTGTACATGTGGAGAAATTCCCGTTGATCGTTGCACCGGTCAGTAAACTTAAACTGAAAAGAGTG
>JANYAL010000242.1 GCA_025361325.1 Bacteroidota bacterium | reverse complement strand
GGCAGGGTCGAAGTGCATGGCAAAGACGACTGCCACATCCCTGGAAGGGATACGCTGGAGCATCTCGGTATTAACATGGCCTCCGCTGTATTTCTTCAGGAGGGCATCCAGTTCTTTACCGGCATATCCTTTAGACTTAATACTGATCCTGCCGTTTTCGAAATTCAGCGTGTATGCGGTAATGTTCCCTACCAGAAAATTATCGAGCTTCAGCATGCTGAGGGCACCCATGTCCGGCATATTGTTGAACAGCTTCTCATAGTTCACCCAGGCATGTATATCGCCTTCCGTATTCACCATGTCGGTGAATTTTTCATCTTTGGCCATACTGTTGTCTTCCTTCAGGGTATACAGGTTCTTGCAGTACGTAACAAGTTGGGGTATATCAACGGTGTTGCCATTATCGTTTGCATTCGTGCTGTTGTTGAATGTATTTGCCGGAACCAGGAAAGCGATAACGGCTTTTTCAATGTTCCAGGCCAACACGCCCTTATTCTCCAGCGTCAGCACCTGCAGTTCGCCGTCCTTTGTGATAATGCCCTTCGGGTACACCGACTTGATAAAGGCTTCAAAAGCGACGGCATCTTTCAGTCCCACTTGTACCACCATGTGCGTACCAACTGTACTGCTGTTGTCGGAGAAGATGATATAATCTGAAAGGCTGTCAATGCCTGAATTCTTATCATAGGCGGCCATTTTTTTTAATACCTGGGGGGCGGTGCTGTCGGCATCCAGGGAATCTATCATCTGTTTGTACCAGTCGGCCTGTTTCAATTCTGACATGCTCATCTTGCCTGAAAGCGACTTTCCGCTGACGTGCATTACAAAACCTGCTGCCTTGGGTACCATCCTGCCTTGTTTGTTGGTCTTGCTGCAGGAGGCGAGTACCATTAATAGGGCAATGGCAGCGAGGATACGTAACCGAAATGATAGTTGCATAATTTTGATTTTAGTTTGATACCTGTAATAGCGGAAAGTAATCTTTATGTTTTGTTAAAGTAAGTATGCAATGCTGCAAGCGGTACCACCTCCTGTTTTCCCGTAGATAATTCCTTGACCTGGCAGATACCTTCGTTCATTTCTTTGCTGCCAATGATAACTATGAAAGGGATATTCTTCTTTTCGGCATATTTGAACTGTTTGTCGATCTTCACGTTCTCGTAGTATAATTCGCAGGCAATACCATTTTTCCGCAGTCCCTGCATGATGTCGAAAGCGTACAGGCATTCCGGTTCCCCCATATTAAAGAACAGGGCCCGGGTACCCACTTCAAGGACGCCCGGAAAAAGGTTCAACTCTTCCAGTACGTCATAGATACGGTCTACCCCAAAGCTGATACCCACCCCCGGTATGCCGGGAACGCTGAAGTGGCCGGTAAGATCATCATAGCGTCCGCCGCCACCGATGCTTCCGATGCTCACAGAAGCCGGGGCCTTGGCCTCAAAGATGGTCCCCGTATAATAATTCAGTCCCCTGGCAAGGGTGAGGTCTACGACGAGATTTACGTTGGTAGCATGTGCTAACAGGAATCCTAACTCTTCAATTCCCTGTTTTCCGCTTTCTGTGTTGCCCAGTAAGACTGTAGCCTTATCTATCTTTTCTTCATTGGAGCCTGTTATGCACAGGTATCTTTCTATGATTTCGATCTGGTATGACTGGAGTCCCCGTTCTGCAAGTTCTTTCTTTACATTTTCAAGGCCTATCTTATCCAATTTGTCGATGGCAATGGTGATGTCTGTCATTTTATCCGCTCCGTTGCAGACCGCTGCCAGCGCTGCAAGTACTTTCCGGTTATTGATACGCAGTTCATAGTCATTCAGTTTCAGTGTAGTGAAAACATCGTGGTATATATTGGCCAGCTCCGTTTCATTAAGCAGCGATAGGCTTCCCACTACATCGGCATCGCATTGGGTGAACTCGCGGTAACGTCCTTTCTGTGGTCTGTCTGCCCTCCATACCGGCTGTATCTGGTAACGTCTGTAGGGGAGGGTGAGCCTGGTAAGGTTCATGGCCACATAGCGTGCAAAGGGTATGGTGAGGTCGTATTTCAACGCCCTCTCGGTTATGTCTGTACTGTTTTTTCCGGCCAGCAACTGTTCAAAGCCCGCCCGCGTACTGTTGATGTTCTTTTCGTTATTAAGCCCGTTGTTCAGGATCTTGAAGATGAGTTTATCGCCTTCATCGCCGTATTTGCCGGTAAGGGTATCCAGGTTCTCCATGGCCGGCGTTTCGAGGGGTTCGAATCCATATACCTCAAACACTTTTCTGATACAGGAGAATATATAATTGCGTTTACGCACTACGGCTGCCGGGAAATCCCGGGTACCCTGGGGTATGGAAACGGTTTTGTTGGTTGCAGTCATGGGTGTTGTTAACTTACACGGGTATGGAATATTTTTCAGTGATCACAGTACAGGTCCTGTCGATCAGATCAAATACAGCATGGTAACCCTGTTCGGGTCCATACCAGGGATCGGGAACATCCATATCCTTTCCGGAATAGAGTTCATTCAGGAACAAAACTACCTTTTGTTCATCAAAGCGTGTTCCTGAAATATTCTTTATTTCTTCCAGGACATCGGCTGCCATGGCATAAATTCTGTCAAACCTGTCAAAGTCTTCCTGTACAAAGCGCCTGGCTACCTGTGCGCTTATATCAATTCCGTGCTGTTTTGCTACTTTGATACTGAGCGGGTGGGGGTGTTCGCCAACATGGAATCCGTTGGTGCCGGCGCTGTCTACTGTCCACAATAATCCTGCCTGGCGCGCTTTTCCCTGCAATATGCCTTCTGCCAGCGGGCTACGGCAGATATTGCCCAGGCAAACCATGAGGATCTTCATGGTGTAAAGGTACGTGTGTAGGAGGAATAAGCTGTAAGCTGCAAAAGAGAAGCCTGTTGTTTCTGTACCCTGGTTTTTGAAGCGTACCCTTAAATCTTAATGATTCAGCCATATTGCTTTTCCCTTGCAGCTTAACGCCTGAAGCGCGCAGCTTGAACGCAGCCTTTTATGGAATTTCAAAACTTACACATCCCATTACCAGACAACTAAACGTCTTATTATGAACAAAGACCAGATCATGCAGACCGATGTACTCGACATCCTCTTCGAGAACAGGAATAAACAGTACGGCGCATACGCTTTACGGAAATTTTATAATAACCGCTTGTTAATGGCGGTAGGTATTATGCTGCTGGCCGTGGCGTGTTTAACTTCTCTGAGCTTTTTGCATAAAAGGAAAGTTACCATAACTGTCATGCCTTATATAATAGCAGATCCCATGCTTACGCATGTAACCGAAGTGCCTAAAAAACCTGTTGTTCAGAAGGTGCAGGTTTTGAAACAGGCCGATCAGAAAAGGTATGTCAGTAACCTGGTTATAGTGCATAATACTAAAATTGACTCCATTCAGACCCTTAAACCTACAGACCAGATAAGTACCGTTACATTGAACAAGCCGGTCTCAGTTGATCCCGGGATAGTATCTTCCTCCGTAACAACCGGCACGAATGATCCGGTTATCCCTGTTATAACAACAGTAGATAAAACCCTACCGATATATACGGCTGACATAATGCCTGCATATCCCGGGGGTATGGAAGCATTACGCAGGTTTCTCCAGAAGAACCTGCAGAATCCGAAGGATATGGAACCGGGCGACCTCGTGAATGTGGCCGTCCAGTTCGTGGTTGGGTATGACGGCAAATTGCAGAAATTCAGTATCATCCAGGATGGCGGTGATGCATATGACAATGAAGTGCTGCGGGTGTTGAAGAAGATGCCCGACTGGATTCCCGGCAGGAACAACGGTGAGAACATATCCGTGTATTATAACATTCCCGTAAAGTTTGTGCCCGCAGAATAGGTATACGTAATAATTTCAGTAATTTGGCAGTCGGTATCAGAACCGGCCGGCTTGCATATAATGCATCGCCGTTCTTTAAAAAAATTGTATGGCACTGGAAGAATTCGAAAAAGATCAAATGACAGACAGGGAAAAGAACCTGGTCCGCATGCGGTCCATTACCAATTATACGATGGGGGTGTTTTTTATAGGGGTTGGCTTTTTCTTTATGTTCCCAACGTCATATACAGCCAGGTATATCAACCAGTATGATCCTGTGCTCATCAGGGTATTCGCGGCCATTTGCTTTTTATATGGCCTGTTCAGGCTTTACAGGGGATACAAGAAAAATTCATTCAGGGATCAATGAACAGGAACCGCATTTACAGACATTCACCCACAGCAGGCGTATTGATCATGTTCTTGGTTCTGTTGTTCTTTGGCTGTAACAGCCAACATAGTTTACCCCAAGCGGATACTGCATCAAAGGGTACCATCAATATAAGTGTGGATGAATCATTCCGCCCGGTGATCGAAGCAGAGATAAATGTGTATGAGTCCTCCTTTCCGGAAACAAAGATCCTTGCCCATTATAAGACCGAAGCGGATTGTTTCCGAGACCTCTTCAGGGACACGGCCACCCGGATGATCATTGTAACCCGCGGCCTTAACGACCGGGAAGAATCCTTTTTCAAGGATTCCCTGAATTATGTACCATCCTGGGATGATGTGGCTTCTGATGCAGTTACCATCGTACTCAACAGGAAGAATACGGATACGCTGTTCACCCTGGACCGGCTGAAGAAACAGCTTTCGGGCACCTATGGCAGAAAACAAACCATTGTCTTTGACGGGTTGAATGCCACAAGTACAGTACGGTTTGCAGTGGACAGTATCCTGCACGGCGAACATTTTGATACTACAGAGGTTAAAGCAGTGAAGAACAGCCGGGACGTGCTGGACTATGTTGCAGCTGATCCGGATGCAATTGGTTTTGTGGGTATCAGCTGGATAGGTAATCCCGAAGATACTGCACAGGTAAATATGTTAAAAAAGGTAAAAATGGCCTATGTGCGTTGTGACCGGTGTGCCGATACACCTTATGTAAAACCCACCCAGTTTGGCATCCTGGCAAAGCGGTATCCTTTGGTACGAGGTTTGTATTATATAATCAGGGAGAATTATTCAGGTCTCGCTGCTGCCTTTGCGAATTTCATGCAGTATGAAAGGGGCCAGTTGATCTTCCGGAGGGCATATCTGGGCGAAAGGATGGGATTTGGCATACGGCAGGTGACCATACACGACAAATTATAAAAAGATTATTCAGATTTAATGAGGGGATATTCATAAAATTAATATTATTGTAAAGTCTTAAACAGTGAAATAAAATGAACAAGTTCAAAACAGGTGTTTTGTTGGTGTTGGTGCTTTTGGGGGTCAAATTCTCCGTTGCCCAGACAATTGAAGAAGGCAGGGGATATATGTATTATGAAAAATACATCAGTGCCAGAAACGTGTTTCAAAAACTAGTAGCTGCCAATCCGAATAATGTGGATGCTGTTTACTGGCTGGGACAAGCGATGATCGCTTCGCCGGAAGACATGGATATTGCCGCTGCTAAAGCTTTGTACCAGAAGACCCTGGAAGCGAATACCAACAGTGCTTTGCTGATTGCCGGCATGGGGCATATTGCCCTCCTTGAAGGGAATGCGGCAGATGCCCGTAGTCGCTTTGAAACAGCCATCAGCCTGAGCGGGGGAAAGAATGTTGGGGTACTGAATGCAGTGGGTTTTGCAAATGGCGATTTCAATTCCAAACTGGGGGATGGTGTTTATGCTGTTGAAAAACTGAAGCAGGCAATTGACCTCAAAGGCGGGAAGGACCCGGATGTATATTCCAACCTCGGAGATGCTTACCGTAAACTCACAGATGGGGGTAATGCACAACTGGCCTATGAAGCTGCCCTGGCCCTTCGGCCGAATTATGCCCGGGCACAATATCGTATAGGGAGGATATACCAGACACAGGGGATCACCCAGGAGGATATATTCATGAAATATTACAATTCGGCCATTGCCATGGATCCTAACTACACCCCGGTTTATTATACCTTATATGATTATTACTATTATACCAATGTGGGAAAAGCTGCAGAATACATGGAAAAATACCTGACTGCAAAAGGTACGGATGAGCCCAATGCCTGTTTCCTGAGAACACAGATCTTATTTCTTCAGGGACTTTTTCAGCCTTCTATAGCTAAAGCAGATGAATGTATCCAGGCCGGGGGTGTAAATCCTTATCCCAATCTCTATGGCATCAAGGCATACGCGTATTACAAACTGGGAGATTCTGTGAATGCGAAGACGGCATTCGACCTCTATTTTCAAAAACAGAAACCTTCTAAGATCGGTTCCAGGGATTATGAAACCTATGCCAAAGTGTTGTTGAAATTCCCGGGTAATGAAACACTGGCTGGCAATTATATTGATAAGGCTGTAGAACTCGACTCTACAGAGGCCGGTAAAGTAGCTTTGCTGAAATCTGTTGCATCCAGCTATGAGGCACAGAAGCAGTACAAAGATGCTGCAGACTGGTACCGGAAGATCATTGGGGTAAAGAAATCACCCAGCAAGATTGACCTCTATAATACCGGGTATAATTATAATAAGGCCGGTGAATACCAGCAATCCATTGATATCTTCAATATGTATATTCAGAAATTCCCGGATGAGTCGTTCGGCTATTATATGAATGGAAAGAATCAGGTAAAACTGGATTCACTAGACGCCAGTGGTAAGGCGCTTGAAAATTATCAGAAGATCATCAGTCTGACCGACCTGATCAAGGACAAACCAGGTGAAAAGGACCGTATCAAGAATTCCCTGCGTTACCTGATTGAATTTTATGCCAACGTTAAAAGGAATAAGGATACTGCTTTACTATACACAGACAGGGGAATAGCCCTTGATCCGGCTGATTCCGACTTTGTGAATATGAAGCGGCAGATCAGCAGCATGAGCTTTAAACCGATACCACCACCCAAGACTACGGTTAATGCTAAAGGCGAAAAAGTGACAGTTGCCGCGGATGGAACCATTACCACAGTCGCCAAAGATGGATCAACTTCTATTGCAACCAGGGATGGAAAGATCACAACTATCAAGAACGGAATAACCACTATCGTTGAAAAAGGGAAGATCACAACTATTGACAAGGATGGTAAGGTGACCATTACCTCACCACCGCCCAAGAATACACCTCAAAAAAAAAGATAAAGAATAAAAAATAGTGTTGTTAAAACCCGTTGGAAGAACTAGCGGGTTTTTTATTTTTTGACATTGTATATTGATAATGCTGACGTATTTTTGCCCACCATCTGAATGGTAATCCATATGCTGCTCTATTTTTTACAGGTCACCGAAAATAACAATGCTTCCAATTACCTGCCCATAGGGCTGCAGCTGATATTTGCCATCGGGCTTATTGCAACAATAATCATTCTTTCCGACTGGCTCGGGCCAAAGCGCAGAACAGAAGATAAACTCCAGAATTTCGAGAGCGGTATAGAGATAAAGGGCAATGCCCGCCAGCCTGTAGCTATCAAGTATTTCCTGGTGGCCATCCTGTTCGTTTTGTTTGATGTGGAAGTGATTTTCTTTTATCCGTATGCAGTGAATTTCAGGGAACTGGGATGGCATGGTTTTATGGCCGTGCTGCTCTTTGTATCCTTGTTCATTGCAGGACTTGTGTATATATTCAGAAAGGGTGCGTTGAAATGGGAAGATTAATCGGGCAGCAGGTTAGTTGATTCGCAAATGTGCAGATTCTACGCATAGAATCGTGAAGTTAACGCTGTAGATCGTGCAACATAAAAGAATTGATACATCACCAAATTAGTGTATGAGCCGTCCTGTACAATATAATAACCATGTCAAGTTTGAAGGCATACCCGAAGGATATATGGGGGATGGCTTCATGGCTACGCGATTCGAGAAAATAGTCAGCCTTGCCCGTAAGAATTCCATCTGGCCGCGTCCTTTTGCAACCAGCTGCTGCGGAATCGAGTTCATGGCCACTGCAGCCAGTCATTATGATATCGCCAGGTTCGGTGCAGAGCGCATGAGTTTTTCTCCCCGCCAGTGCGACCTGATTATGGTAATGGGTACCATCGCCAAAAAAATGGGACCGGTCTTACGTCAGGTTTACCTGCAGATGGCGGAACCCCGCTGGGTGATGGCTGTTGGCGCCTGTGCCTCTTCAGGCGGTATTTTTGATACTTATTCCGTGTTGCAGTGTATTGATCTGGTGATTCCTGTCGATGTATATGTACCTGGTTGTCCGCCAAGGCCCGAAGCCATATTAGATGGTTTCCTGAAAATACAAGACCTCGTCAATGCAGAAGGGCTCAGGCGCAGGAACAGTGAACAGTATAAGGAGTTGCTGGAGACTTACGGGATACAATAATATCCCTTCCTTTACCTTGAAAAGGGAATCGGGGAATAATTGGATCAGGTAAGGATTTATTATTGAACTGATAACTGAAATTAATTCTTTCACAATGAGAAGCCCCTTGCGGGAGTTGAAGTAAAATGGCTTTGACAAACGATACCATCAAACAAAAACTTACTGAGAAATTCGGTGATGTGCTTATTGATTGGCAGGAACCTTATGGTATGCTTACCTTCACCACACCCCGAGACCTGAATTTGAA
>JANYAL010000181.1 GCA_025361325.1 Bacteroidota bacterium | reverse complement strand
CATTGCTGATATTCAGGAGTTCGGCCACCTCATCAACCAGCGACAAATGCGGGGGGAGGCTTTCCTTAATATGCCGGAAGAATAAAACCTGCGTACTTGTAGCCTCCATAAACCGGTATTTGTTTAGTATTATTTTCCAGCCGAATTATTGAGTATTTGCAATTATTGCAAATTACTAAAAGTATCCGGGTATTTTTTGCAAAAAACAAGAACCTGGAAACCCGGGATCTGCTGTTCCGTATTTTCTGCCAAACCGCATACCTGTCTCGGATTTATCAATTAGTGAAGCCCTGTAACCCGTAATAGTTTTGTGTAATCATTTTTCACACCCAAAATTTAAAGATCATGAAAAAGTTACTCCTCAGCGTTACATTCATTACCCTGCTGATTATAAAAAGTTACAGCCAGGTAGATTCTTCAACAACCAACCATAATAACGGGTATACAGGGAATATGTATGCCCTGAAAGCAAAAAATCAAAAAACTGCCGCCTGGGTATTGTTTGGGGGCGGCGCCACATTGACCGCTATCGGAATTGCATCGTTTCCGAAAAATTATGATATAATATTTGGAAACAATCCGGAAAAGGACGCGTCAGCCAGTATTGCCGCCCTGATGGTCGTTACCGGCACTTTATCCATGCTGGGAAGTATACCGGTATTCATCGTTGCAGGGAATAACAGATTCAGGGCCAGGCTTACCATGGCCATACAAAAGACCGGACCGGGAGTACCTGCCAAATTAAGCAGGAATATACCGGGTGCCACTTTAGCGATACCCCTCGGTAATTGAATCATTTTAAACCAATTCCAATAAAATTTAAACAGATCATCATGAAAAAGATCCTTTTTATATTGTTACTCTCTTACGCCGGGATTTCGTTTTCCCATGCGCAGAAGAAAAGCTACCTCAGCATCGAAAACGGGTTTACAGGTAGCGGAATGAGCAACCGTATCGCCGATAACATGAAGTCAAACGGCTTTGGTCACTTTGTTGAAGACGAACTCTTCTTTTTCTTATTCGTTCCCATCAAAACCAGTACCCAGTACCCCGTGAAGGACCCCGGGAATGTAAATTACAAGTTTCGTTACGGGTATGATTTCAAAAAGAACAGATCGGTTGAAGTAGGATACGGACATACTTATGACACCAGGGTAACCGGAGCCGATATATCCGGCGGTAATGTGAACTACCTCAACATGCATATAAAACTCAATACTGCCTATGCAGCCTATATGTTCAGGAACGCCAGGGGTAATGCGGCGATAGGCGCAGGGCCGGCCGTTTCTTTTGGGAAAGTTGAACAAGGCGGGCCTTTTTATTACGCAAGCCCCAGTTCAGTTGAAAACGTTGCGCTGCCCGGTGTGATCATGGCTGCTTACTGGAATTTTGTTAATAAAAATAGCTGGTTCATGGGATTACGTACCGATATGATCATAACCACCCCGATCAAGACCGGCGACTTCACCATTACCAATTCCCAGGACCCCTCTTTTGTCTCCCACTCCAAAAGTATTTCCGTGGGTGCGATTATGAATACTTTTTCTCTGTCGGCCGGGATAAAATTTTAGCCTCTTAGTTCTTACTCAACTACAAAACCCAAATCATGTACATTCCCCCAATACTAATGATCTGTGCGATTTGTTTCTGCATCATGCACCTGTTCACCTGGATCAGCAAAAAGAACAAAAGCAACAGGTTGTTTGCCGCAAATGGATCAACAGCCGAAAGTTTCAGGATCCTATTGGGATTACACACAGCGGGGATATGTTTTCTGGGTCTTGTTCCCCTGTTCCTGTGCAAACAAAATTTCTTTGAGCTGGTATTGGGTAATTCTTTTCCCACATTGACTGGCTCAATATCTCTTGTTCTATTGATGCTGATCACGATTTACGGCGGGTATAAAGCTGGTCGCCATATCGCAATCAGGCAGTCGGGATCATTTGAATTATCGAAAAATTCTTTCAGGCTCTATTTTATGCTGAGAGCAGTTTTCCTGGTTTCTTATGAATTGTTTTTTCGAGGCATCTTACTTTTTTCAGTGGCTGACCTGCTGGGCATTTTACCAGCTGTTGCAATCAGCACCGGACTGACGGTATTCATTCATGTATTCTCAAACAAGAGAGAATTGTGGGGCTGCATCCCCTTCGGAGTTCTGCTTAGCAGTTTCTGCATAACGATGCACGCAATTTGACCTGCCGTGGTTTTGCACTTTGCCCTCTCCATGTCATATGAAATTCCTAACGTAAAAAAGTACTTAACGCAACTTGATCCAATCGCATAAAAATGCGGGAACAAGGTATAGACCAACCATTCAGGCTCTTATAATGAACCCATAACCTTTATTCACTCTTGACCAGTTAAACCAACAAAAGATATGTATAGCCATTTTTATACCCTTATAACCGGCGCCAGTGAAGGGTTGGGCAGGGAACTGGCCATAGTATGCGCCCAACGAAAAATGAACCTGGTGCTTGTGGCATTACCCGGTCCCGGATTGCATACTCTGGCCGAAACAATCAGGTACACATATGATGTTGAAGTTATACCGATTGAAAAAGACCTTTCCCAGGATGGAAACTACACAGACCTCTTCCATGAAGTAAACGCCCTGGAGCTGAAAGTGAATATGCTTATCAACAATGCAGGAACCGGCAGCACATTATATTTCGGTGAAGGAAGCGCTGCATTATATGAACAGCAAATTAAACTGAATGTACTGGCCACAACACTGATCACTCGCAGTTTTCTTGAAATGTTAAAAAAGAACGGCCCTTCCCATATACTGAATGTCGGAAGTCTGGCTTCTTTCTTCCACTTGCCCAAAAAGGCTGTGTATGGTGCTACAAAATCATATATCCATTTCTTCTCGAAGTGCCTGTTTAATGAATTAAGGAAAGACAGAATCCATGTATGCGAGTTATGCCCCGGAGGCATGCAAACAAACCCCGACGTTTGCAAAATGAATAAGGCAGGAAATATTCTATTAAGGCGATCAGTAATGAACCCCAAAAAAGTGGCGACTATTGCAATAGAAGGCCTGTTGAAAAAGAGAAAAGTGATCGTTCCGGGACGATTGAACCGACTTTTCATGTTACTGAATTTCATCTTACCGGAGTTTATAAAAAGCACGGCAATAACCAATTGTATAAAAAAAATGAGTTCCAAAGAACAAGTCAGCAATTGCAGGCACAAACCCATTTCACGCGAAGGAGTTAACAGAGCCGCCTGATGGGCTTAAATGACCGGTATATATAGACGGTTTAAATCATTCAACATGTTTAAATTTAACTACGATACAATAGGAGCATCCCTGTTATTTGCAGCTTTTTTCACTGAATTTTTTTTAATACTGCTCCATAGGCCAGATAAAAAACTGGTAAAGGATATAATGGCCAATCTGACATTAGGGCTATGCGTGGTAGGATTTGGTTTATTTGAAAAAAGCATGGCATATGGCTTTTATTCTTTGGTCTATCACATTTCAGTTATTAAAATACACCCTTCAATATGGCTTTGGATAGCTTGTTTTTTTTGTTGCGACCTCTTTTACTATTTTTATCACAGGCTTGGGCACAAGTCCCGTATATTTTGGGCTGCACATGTAACACATCATTCATCCAGGCACTTCAACCTTTCGCTGGGGTTACGAACTAACTTCTTTCATCTTTTTTACCGTTTCCTGTTCTGGTCTCCTTTGTGTTTCCTCGGCTTCCGGCCTGAAATGATATTGATATTTGAAACGATCACCGCCATACAGAACTATCTTATCCACACAGAAAAAGTGGGTAAACTCGGGGTATTGGACTGGATATTCAATACCCCCTCCA
>JANYAL010000155.1 GCA_025361325.1 Bacteroidota bacterium | reverse complement strand
CTCATCGATTTCCTACGCTTCAATGTGCACTTCCTGAGCGAGATCTACCGCCAGCAGCCAATGAGCGGACCGGGTATGAACAACAGGCTCGAATACCGTCCACAGGAAGGATTTGTATTCGCACTCACCCCTTTCAATTTTACTGCCATTGGCGGTAACCTGCCCACTTCAGCAGCCCTTTGCGGTAATGTGGTGGTATGGAAATGTGCCAACACCCAGGTATACAGTGCACAGCTTTTCATGCGGGTGCTTAAAGAAGCAGGATTGCCCGACGGGGTTATTAACCTGGTCTACATTGACGGCCCCACCATCGGTGAAGTGATCTTCAATCATCCCGATTTTGCAGGCATACATTTTACCGGCAGCACCGGTGTCTTCAACAAGATATGGGAGACCATTGGTAAGAACATGGGCATGTACCGTTCTTACCCCCGCATTGTCGGTGAAACAGGCGGTAAGGATTTCGTGATCGCCCATAAGAGCGCTGATCCCGATGTGTTGGTAACGGCACTGGCCAGGGGCGCTTTTGAATACCAGGGACAGAAATGTTCAGCCGCATCAAGGGCCTATATACCCTCAAACCTGGCAGCCCAAGTGAAAAAGAAACTGGTGGAACAGGTGAGGACCATGAAGATGGGTACGGTGGAGGACTTCACCAATTTCATCAACGCAGTGATTGATGAAAAGAGTTTCGATAAACTGGAAACCTACATCCGCAATGCCCGCAAAAGGAACAGCGGGGCAAAGGTCTGGGCAGGAGGCCACTGCGATAAGACCGAAGGTTATTTCATTGAGCCAACTGTTATTGAGGCCACCGACCCACAATATGTGACCATGTGCGAGGAATTGTTTGGACCGGTACTCACTGTATATATATATGATGAGAATAAATTTGACGAGACCCTCAAACTGGTGGACAACACTTCTCCTTATGCTTTAACGGGTGCAGTCATCGCAAAAGACCGGCATGCTGTGGAACTGGCTACCGCCAGGTTACGAAATAGTGCGGGCAATTTCTATATCAACGACAAGCCAACAGGCGCTGTAGTTGGTCAGCAACCCTTTGGTGGCGCCAGGGGAAGCGGCACCAATGACAAAGCGGGGTCCATGCTTAACCTGTACCGCTGGCTGAGCGCCCGCACCATCAAAGAAACCTTTACGGCACCTGTGGATTACCGGTATCCATTTATGCAGGAGAAATAAGTTTTGCAAAATTGGAAAAAATGCAACAAATCTATAAAAATATACAAGTTAAATAAGGCCGGATTCCGGTTCCTGCTACTTTGGAGCAGGGTTGGGGTCAGGTCCCATACGTTATGAAAGAGATATTAAGTCATACTGAATTCCAGTTGAAGGTATCCGAACTGTCCGACCGTTTGCTGAAGCACCACCCCGATACCAGCGATGTTGTATTCATTGGCATACAACAGGGAGGTGTGGTAATGGCCGATGAATTGATGGATGCCATGAAGCAGTCATCGCCCAAAGCCAGGCTACAATACGGCAAACTCGACATCACCTTTTACCGCGATGACATTCGCAGGAAGATCCTGGCCCCGGATACCATGCATATCCCATTTTCTATAGAGAACAAGACCGTAATACTAATCGATGACGTGTTGTTCACCGGAAGGACCATCAAGGCCGCGCTTGATGTACTGCTTGATTATGGCCGACCAGCTAAAGTGGAACTATGCGTGCTTGTGGACCGTAAAGAACACCGTCAGTTCCCGATACAGGCCGATTATGTAGGACTCACAATTACCACCGGTACGCAGGAAAAGATCAAACTCGTGAAAGACGCGGATGAAAAAAAGCATGTTATCCTTCTGCCTGCTTAAAAGGGTATTGGCTTCTTTGTAATCCCCTGGCGCCTGTACGTGAAACTTTGCGAAAGAAATAAATAATTTACTATAACTTCGCCCTTTAATGCAACTATCCACTAAACACCTGCTGGGCATTAAAGACATCTCTCCGGCCGATATTTCCCTGATCCTGTCCACCGCCGCTCAATTCAAAGAAGTCCTCCAAAGGCCTATTAAGAAAGTACCTTCCCTGCGTGATGTAACGATCGTGAACCTCTTCTATGAGAACAGTACACGTACCCGTATGTCATTTGAACTGGCAGAAAAAAGATTAAGTGCCGACACCATAAATTTCGCTATTTCCAGTTCTTCGGCGTCCAAGGGCGAGACCCTGCTCGATACAGTGAACAATATCCTAAGCATGAAAGTAGATATGGTGGTGATGCGTCACTATGCCAGCGGGGCACCTCATTTCCTGTCACGACATATTCCTGCTGCAATCATCAATGCCGGCGACGGTATCAACGAACATCCTACCCAGGCCCTCCTGGATGCTTTTTCCATACAGGAGAAACTAGGTTCACTGCCGGGAAAGAAGGTAGTCCTCATCGGCGATATTATGCATTCCCGTGTTGCACTGAGCAATATCCATTTACTGAAAAAGATGGGGGCCGAGGTGATGGTGGCCGGACCGCCAACACTCATACCAAAGTACATCGGTGAAGCCTTCCAGGTAAAAGTGGAATACGATCTTAAAAAAGCCCTTGCCTGGTGCGATGTTGCCAATGTGCTCCGCATTCAGCTGGAACGCCAGAACCAGGTGCTGTTCTCTTCTTTACGGGAATATAACCTGGCATACGGAGTAAGTAAGAAATTACTGGACAGCCTGGGCAAAGATATCGTGATCATGCATCCCGGCCCTATCAACAGGGGCGTGGAGATAGACAGTGATGTTGCCGATGGTAGCCAGTCCATCATCCTGCACCAGGTGGAGAACGGTGTGGCCGTACGTATGGCTGTCCTCTATCTGCTTGCAGGCCATGCGTTGGATTAAGGCAGGTAACAAGAAACGCTAAACCCCTGAACCTTCTAAAGACTATAGGCATAAGCCCAAAGCTTTATCTTTACCATCAAACCCAACGATCATGCCACGCATCTGTCTTTTCCCCGGAACTTTTGATCCAGTTACCCTGGGCCATACGGATATCATTGACAGGGCCCTTCCTTTGTTCGACAAACTGGTGATTGGTA
>JANYAL010000129.1 GCA_025361325.1 Bacteroidota bacterium | reverse complement strand
AAAAGATACCGGCCAGCAATACCTGCTGTTGCTGGTTGATGTATTTGGCAAATTCAAATGCCCCGTGCGGGAAATGCTCCCCGTCCAGGGCCATGATCATTTTTTTCATGTTGCGTTGGTTAAATGTTAAATAAACGGGTTGCCATCACAAAGCTATCGCCGGAAAACAGTTATTACCATGACACCTAATAGCAGTAAAAATGATTATTGTCACCGGCTATGCATATAAAAAACGTGGTCAGGCAGCAGGCTCAGTAGCCAGGATGCTTATCCGTACTTTCCAGGATCTAACAAGGACGTTACACTCCACGCTTGTTAACAAGCCATTATTCCTCTTTAACATACCCTTTGTGAATATACTTAGATTTTTTGCATCTAAAAGGTAATGTGGAGAAACAACAAAGATCAAAAAACTAAATCCCCGGTCATGAAAAAAAATTTACACCTTACCGCAACAATCGACCAGCCCGAATTACTGGAGAATATGGTAGAGAAACTGGCTACCCGTCATAATGCTACCGGCTATGACAAGGCCCGGGTACCCAATTCCTGGCTGGCCCTGGACACTTCATCCATCGAAGCATTTGTGAGCGGTGTAGTGGAATTCGATTATAACGATGACCAGCGGATAAAGATACCCTTCATCACCTGCATGCTCTTCAGTTGCACGAAGGAAAAGGATGAATCCTATGACCTTAGCTGGACAGCCTCGTTCAATTAAAAACAAATACCCCCTGCCCGGGAATTTCACTTTCCTTTTCAGGTACTGTGGCGATTCATAGTACAGTCTTAACGGATTCTGTTCAGGAATTACTTAGCAAATCGTAATTTGTACAGGCAGAAGACATTCATACACCAAACATCGGGGATCATGTCAAAATCAGAGACCAATGACCTGCTCAAATTTCTTAAACCCTTCCCAAAGGAGATACAGGAAAAGGCGATGTGGCTCCGGGAATTTGTATGGGACCTTTACCCGGAAACTAATGAACTGATATACGACAATTACAATGCTGTGGCGTTTGGCTGGTCGCCTACTGAAAAAGTGGGACATGTATTTTGCAATATTGCTGTAGGACGCAGCTCGGGGAATGTACATTTTGGCTTCTATTGGGGTTCTCAACTTAATGACCCTAAAAAAATATTGATCGGACAGGGAAGCCAGTACCGGTACATCGGGGTCGATGAGCTGAAAGCATTCCCAAAGACCTATATCAAAAAACTCCTTGAGGAAGCCCATGTCAATTCCCTGTCCATGGTGAAAGACAAGGAACTTTTAAGGAAAGGCCTTACCATCGTGAAATCCATTTCCGTCAAAAAAAGAAAACCCGGCAGTATCTCAAAGATCAAAAAGGGATGATACGCCGTCTAATCCCTTTCCATTTTTGCTTCTCCCGGCATGGTATCCCTGACCTTTCTGTCAGCATTCAGCATCGCAGCCTTTCCTTGTAACTTATCAGAACTTTTATTCAGCAAAGCTCCATTGGTTATCTTTTGTAGAGAGTCGTAGGCCTTCTGCACCGGGTCCAGTTTGGTAACATAAATACTGCGTCCATGCGTTCCTGCCAGTATATCATTCTCCCTTTGCTGGATGGCGATATCATGAACAGCCACCCGGGGCAGGTTACTGCCGAAGACCATGAAGGTCTTTCCGCGGTCAAAGGAGGCATAGAGGCCGTTATCACTGCCCACATAGAGGATATTCTCCTTTTTGGGATCTTCCTGCACCACGTTCAGGGGCTCGGCAGGAAGATCAGTACCCAGCTGCTGCCAGGTAGAACCATAATCCTCGCTCACGAATAAATAGGGATTGAAATTATCATTACGGTACCCATTGATGGTGGCATAAACCCGGTTTTCCTTATACTTAGATGGCATTACCCGGCTAATATACAAGCCCTGCACCTGTTTCTGCAGGTTGTAGGCCTCGTCTGGCTTCTTGTTTTTCCCAGTCAATCTTACGGGAGATCCCTGAGATACATTAATCTTTGTCCAGGTATACCCGCCGTCCCTGCTGACCTGTATATTCCCATCATCGGTGCCCAGGTAGATGAGGCCGAACCTGATCGGCGATTCCACGATGGTGGTGATGGTACCAAAGGGAATGTCGCCGTCGTGCCTGCCGTTTGAAAGGTCCTCACTCAGGGCTACCATCTTCTCACCCCTGAGCAGGCTGCGGTGAAACCGATTGGTGCCATAATACAATACATCCTGGTTATGGCGGCTGAGCCAGATGGGTGTCTGCCAATTGAAACGATATTTGGGTGAGCCCAGGTCGGAACGAGGGTACAGTGAGAATCCCCTTCCGCCCTCCGTATTCTTGCGGTAATAGAAGCCGAATTGCGATCCGGTATATACGGTCTTATTATCCCTTGTATCGATCTGTACCTGCATACCGTCGCCGCCGCCGATATTCTTCCAGGGATATGGGCGTTCATAATTCCACTGATCAGGGTCTTTGGCCGTAACCGGGCCAAACCATATTCCGTTGTCTTGTAACCCCCCATACACATTGTAAGGCTTGGCATCATCCACGGCAATATTATAGAATTGCCCTACGGATGGTGTATTGGCCTTGAACGAGTGCTTTCCGTCATCATAGGTGATATTGCATCCTCCGTCATTGCCCGTCACCCAATGGCTGTCGCGTGTGGGATCCATCCAGCAGATATGCCAATCGCCATGCGTGGCTGCATTATCGGTCGCAGCAAAGGTCTTCCCCCCGTCTGCGCTCATCATGAGACTGGTACCACTGATCACCACTTTGTTGGAATTGGTGGCGCTCACCGATATCCTCCCGAAATAATACCCGTAGGAACTGTATAGGTCAAGGCCCTTCCTATTCACTTTATTCCAATGCAGTCCTGCATCATCGCTCCGGTAAATTTCACAGCCAATAACGGGTGTTTCAAAGAGGGCCGTGTTGGCATCCGTGAGGTATTCATACACGGCAGCTGGTTTCACACTATCGCTCCTGACCAGGCCTTTCACCACAGATGCCGTATATTTTTCAGGAAGATCATTGTCCTTTAAAAAGCTGTCCAGTTTATTGTCATCCAGTTTCAGGAACCCTTCTTTGGTTATCCCCCTGAAATCCCTCAGTACATAATTGGTATCTTTCCGGGAGGCGGTATCCGGCCGGTGTCCCTGGTTGTCGAGCGTGGCATAAATGATACGCGGGTCACCTGGAAAAACAGCAAGGCCGATACGACCGATACTGTCGCCTGTTGGGAAACCTGAGCCCGGAACAGATAACTGTTTCCAGCTATCCCCGCCGTCGGTACTCTTGTAGATTCCCGATGTTCTTCCCCCTTCTTCAAAATTCCAGGCCCGGCGGGTGCGGTACCACATCGAAACATACAATTCATCCGGATTTTTGGGGTTGATGTCCATATCCACGGCACCCGTATTATCATCCAGGTACAGTGTTTGACGCCAGGTCTTTCCGCCGTCCATGGTTTTGAACACACCTCTTTCCCTGTTCGCAGAATACAGGTGCCCGAGCACGGCTACCCAGGCAATATCATTATTCGTGGGATGCAGGATGATGCGGCCAATATGATGGCTTTCTGGCAGCCCGAGATATTGCCAGGTCTTACCCTCATCATTGCTTTTATACACCCCGATGCCGGCATAGGACGACCTGCTGCTGTTGACCTCTCCTGTACCCACCCAAATGGTCCTGGTCTTCCAGTTCACCGCAATATCCCCAATGGTGATCACCTGTTCCTTGTCGAAAAGCGGCACCAGGCTTTGCCCGTTATTGGTACTGTGCCAGAGACCACCGGAAGCATAGGCCACATAGAATTCCGTAGGGTCGGCTGGATTCACTTCAAGATCCACCACCCGGCCGCTCATAACACTTGGACCAATATTCCTGAATTTGATATCTTTCAGTACACTCCTGTCTTCCAGCAATTTTCTTTTCTGCAAACCGTTCATTCTTCCGGAAGAACCGACTGGAGTATCCTGCGCCGATGCCCCCGGAGAAAGCAGAACGGCAACAAAAAGCAATAAAACATTAACAAATAATAAATATAGGATTGTTCTACTTTTAATACTAAGTTTTAACCCTGTTTGTGTATTACTGAGGAGGACCCTTGTAACGGTTTCTGTTCTGTTGATGAAACCAGGGACTGCTTCTGCTGACCTGTACATAGAAAACGATTAGATTAATAAATGAATACCCGATATTTAAAAATACTGCAATTGACTGGTCTTCCAGCCATTCTCCTTTTGTTTTTTATGAGCAGCCATGCGCAGAATAAAACTTTTAAGCTAACGCCTGACGGTGATACGATCAATATCATCAGAAATGACGGACTCAGGTACGGCAAATGGGTGATCCATGTGGATGAGATACGTGGCGAACCTGGATATGAGGAGGAAGGCATCTTTGACAAGGATAAGAAAGAAGGCATCTGGCGCCAGTATAACCTGAACGGGGACCTGACAGGGGTAGAAAATTACAGGTTCGGCGGAAAAGACGGAATACAACAGTATTATACTTACCTGGGCGACCTGATACGTGAAGAATCCTGGAAGGGATATAATCCGGATGCCCCCTATGATACTATTCCTGTTTATGGTGCCGGCAACGGGGAGGTGATTGACCAGAAGATCGTTAAAGCAGTACAGTACAGTGTAAAGCACGGTGAATGGAAATACTATGAGCCGGGAAGCGGGCGCCTGATCAAGACGGAAAAATTTGACCGGGGTTTCCCCATAAAGGACGGATCGCCGCTGGTGGCGCAAACAGTTACGCCGGAGAAGGCCAAGAAACCCGACAAGACCCCCGAGATGCTGGATTGGGAAAAGAAGAACAAGGGCAAGAAAAAAGCCCTGAGGGATGGAAGAACTAATCTCTGATGCCAGGTCATCAACCAGGAAAAAACTTATTCTGCGCTCATAACACAAGCCTTTAATTTTATATGTTGTTTTAACTTCTTTGTTACCTGGGGCCAGGTGCCGAAAACAAACAGGTTCCGAGCATCAAAAAACCTAACCCTACCCTGGCTATATTTGGTTCCCGATTCCCTTTTTGAGTTTTGAAGTTTATAACCAGTATGTTTATGACATATTATACATTTATGTTATTTTATTTTACAAAAGGAGGGGTTTGCATGGTACCATGAAGGGGTCAGGCAGGGGTCAGGGTGCTACCATCTGTGTTGAT
>JANYAL010000126.1 GCA_025361325.1 Bacteroidota bacterium | reverse complement strand
GAGCTGCTGTTTGCCTGATAAGGTCTTCATGTTCGACAGGAAGAATTCATCTGCTATGATACTATCCTTTGCCTGACTCAGACTATCCTGCCTGAGCCTCCCTCTTTTCAGGTCTTTCATAATGTGCATGAGGCCGTCGGTAAGCATCAGGTCGGCCCTTGTCCAGAGTGCCGCATCCGTGCGTTTGAGGGTATCCTTGTCCATCTTCTCCTTCAGGGAACGCAGGTGATCAAAGTGATAATCTTCCGGGAAAAGGCCTGAATATTCAGCATGCGTAATAAACTGTAAAAGTGAATCGGCCAGAGGAAGCCATTTTTCCTGGCTGCTCCAGCAGGCATGATAATCAGTAGTCCGGTAGAAACTACCAACAGGACCCGAAACTGACAATTTTATGCTGTCATCCACTTTTCCATTGTTCTTGTCGGCATAATCCACGGCAGTCCTGAGTTCACCGGCAACCTGTTTGTCCATCTGCATCGGATCGGCAACAAGTTCCTTCTCTTTTGGCGATCGGGAGCCATCGCAGGAAAACAGCATTCCTGCAAAAAAGACCAGTGCCGGAGCATAAATGATATACTTAATTGAGTTCATGGGCCAGTTAAAAATTGGTAACTTGAAAACATTAAACAGGAAAGGTCTTAACTGTATATTTTGAATGATGAACAAGATAATACTTAGGTTTGAATTGCTGCTTTTTTACAGCATGGTTTTATCAACACTACCGGAATGGGGTATAGCGCAGGATATTGTAATGAACAGGTATGGTGTAAAAGTGATCACCCGCCCCCGGCAATTGGCACGATGTATCAAAAAGGACCCGGCAAATGCGATGAGTGACCTGAAAAAAAAAGTACCTGGTATAATGTTCGACCTTCGTTATGCCACCACGCATAATTTCATGCACCGCAAACTCTATCCCAGCATAACAGATAGTTGGATGCGTTTAGCCGCCGCAGATTCACTGGCCGTTATACAAAAGGAGTTTGGCAGCATGGCGCTGGGACTTAAGGTCTTCGATGCCTATCGCCCCTACTCTGTAACAGCAGCCATGTGGGAAACTGTGAAGGACGACCGTTATGCTGCTGACCCCCGTAAAGGCAGCGGGCATAACCGGGGCATTGCGGTTGACCTAACCCTGGTTGACCTGTCTACCTCCCGGGAACTGGACATGGGCACCGGTTTCGATGATTTTAGTGATACCACGCACCATGATTTCAAAGCCTTGCCTCAAAATGTGCTGCACAATCGTTCCCTGCTCAAAAACATGATGATGAAACATGGCTTCAAACCGCTGGAAACGGAATGGTGGCATTATAGCCTGGCAGGTAACACCGAATATGAGTTACTGGACCTTGGCTTCAGGGACCTGAAAAAATTGGAAGGGCAACTATACTAAGATATGTGTTAGGACATTTTTTCCGCCAAACCACTTTTGTATACTTTTGATCTACATTCCGGTAAAACAAACACAATATGATAAAAGAAACACTGATACTATTGTACGAAAGGGACCTGCACAAACTTGCCGAAGAGGTGAATCAATACAAATCCGAAAAAGACCTCTGGCTGCTCAGTACCGGCATCAGCAATTCGGGCGGTAACCTCTGCCTGCACCTGCTGGGCAACCTGAACCATTTCATTGGCGCCACACTGGGACAAACAAGATATATTCGTCAACGCGAGGTGGAATTCAGTGCATCCGATGTGCCCCGAAACGAACTGCTGAACAGTATTACAAATTGTACAACAACCGTAAAAAAAACCCTGGAAAGCCTTACCCCGGCCGATCTGGAAAAGGATTTCCCGCTGGAATTCCAGGGTAAAGTGCTGAACACCACTCAAATGCTCATACACTTATATGCACACCTGAATTATCACCTGGGGCAAATCAATTACCACCGGAGGTTACTGGGTTAGTAAAAAATGAGAACCCCTGGTGCTGACCATACATAATATTAATTTAAGCTATTTTATAATATTTCAGATGTTTGAAGTGGTACTGTCCCCGGTTCAGGTTAGGGTCTTGTTCGGGTCAGGGTGCTACCATCTGTGTTGAT
>JANYAL010000092.1 GCA_025361325.1 Bacteroidota bacterium | reverse complement strand
CGGAGGTTAAAAGTAAAGATTTTAGGGTAGTGATATCAACAAATGCCTTTGTACCACTGTTTTTCGTGTTGAGGAGCGTAAAAAAGCAAGATTCAACCGGCTTACGGAAAAATAGTCATACTCCTGTATGAGGTTAAAACGAATACTGTCTTTCCTGAGTGATGCAACTGAACTGTCGGGCAGGTAAACCAGGGCTGGCCTTTTCAGGGTCTTCAGGCAGGTATCGCTGGCGATCTTTTCCAGGGGCTGCTCCAGGTAAAAATCCATTTCGTAATCTGCAGGCGAATGGTAACTGTAAACGGATAGTCCCGGGTAATGTTCGTTACAGTAAAAAGCTGCTTCACTTCCGGACTGGTACTTTAACAACGAAGGGTAAAATATAATATTCAGGTAAACGCTGATGAGCATACTGGTGATGCCGGAAACATATATCCAGCGTACAACCGGATAGTAAAGTTTGTCTTTCAGTACCCACAGTATAAAACCTGCAGCCAGGACCAGCAGAACAACGAAGGTTATGCCGCTTTTGCCAGGATCATAAGAAACATGTAGCAATACCAGGGCAAAGACCGCCAGCAAGCATATAAAGACCTGGATCAGGCGTATATGCTTCCAGTTATCCTGCTGATTCCTGATTATATGGGCAGCAGTCAAGATAGCAAAGAAGGGGAAAATGATATTGGTATAATGCGGAAGCTGGAAACTGGAGAGCGTGAAGAGGACAAAGGTTGAACCCGCAGCCCACACCGTCAGCCATTCATTGGGTAATACTTTCGGTATATTACGATTGAAAAATAATGAAACAACGGCTGTATACAACAATACGCTCCAGGGAAGGAAAGCCCAAAGCAGGGTATGGAAAAAGAACGTGTAATCACCCTCCCCCTTTATAGGCCCGGTATTGAAGAACCTGCCGAACTGGCTGTCCCAGAAGAAGAAGCGGATGCCGGAAACATGCGTTTGGCCAAAAACCCATTTTTCTGGGTGCATATCAAACTGATAATACAAACAGTACAGCTCAGGCAGGATGAATAACAGGATCAGTCCTCCTGCCACCAGCCATTTAAAATTGAATAATTGCCTGAAATTCTTTTGAGACCACAGGTACCCTATAATGGCCAGTGCAACCGGGATAAGAATGAATATTCCTTTTGTCATTACAGCGCAGGCGGTAAAGAAGGATCCAGACAGTACATGAATGAATATTTTTGTGTGGGTAGAACGATAGAAATGATATATGCCTGCGATAAGCAGACCGGTCAGGTATGGTTCCGCCCTTACATCATTGTTGGATATAACAATGTGTTGTGCGGTCAGCAGGATAAATGCCGCCAACTGGCCTACCTGTTTATTATACAGCCTTTTTCCTAGCAGGTAGGTGTACCATGCACCCATCAGCAGGAAAAGAATAGCCGGCAGTTTATACGCCCAGGTATGGTATCCGAATAACTTGAAAGAGAGAGCAGTTATCCAGAAAGGGAAATGGGGTTTGTCGAGCCAATCCTTCGTGCCGTTGAACAGTTCTATGAAATTATTGTGCTGTACCATTGTTTTTGCAATGGAGGCATACAATATTCCATCGGGCCCCAGTATGGTAACGAAAAGGCCTGAAAAATTCACCAGCACTGCCAGTCCGGTCAGGATCTGGATGAAATACAATCTCGAATTGTTTTTCGCTGAATACGTCATACAGGCAGTGGTGTGTTGGGGCAATTTACTGCTTTTCAGAACAGGGCCGAGAGGCCGTCTTTCTTTAAACCAATATATATGCCATCTTCCCTGTTCTGTACAGGGTAAGTTACCAGGTAATAACCTTCGCCGCTGGTATTACGCCCGTTCTGCAGGCTGAACTTGTAACGGTGGAGGGGACAAACCATATTCCCGGCAGGGTCAATTGTTCCCTGGGATAATTGAGCACCGGCATGCGGGCATTTTTGTGTACAGGCATATAGTGTTCCCTGATGAAGGGCAATACATATTGTTTTACCATTAACATTCAGTTCTGCCAGACCGTTGGTGGAAAGACCGATCTCATTCATACTGCCGGCAATCCTGAACCAGGTGAATGTTGTTTCTGTCATTGATCAAAAGCCTGTATTACACAAATATAACGAAGCGGGGTTGTTGGTAAAGATCGTTTTAATCATTTTATT
>JANYAL010000067.1 GCA_025361325.1 Bacteroidota bacterium | reverse complement strand
TACCTGTTCACCTGGAAGATAGCCCCTGCGCTTGCTGCAGGTAATTGTGTTATAGCAAAACCTTCTGAGGTCACGCCGGTGACAGCATACCTGCTGGGCAAGATCTGCCAGGAAGCGGGACTGCCGGGCGGTGTTCTGAATATACTACACGGAACAGGACATGTGTGCGGCGAGGCCATGGTTAAACACCCGGATATTAAAGCGATCTCCTTTACAGGAAGTACCCGTACAGGTGAGCATATTGCATCGGTGGCTGCCCCATTGTTCAAGAAATTATCCCTGGAGCTGGGTGGTAAGAATCCTAATATCATCTTTGCGAATTGCGAATGGGAAAAGATGATGAACGCCACGATACGTTCATCTTTCCTCAATCAGGGGCAGATCTGCCTCTGCGGCAGCAGGATACTGGTGGAGCGCTCTGTGTACGAAAGATTCAAAAAAGAGTTCCTGGAACGAATATCCGGACTGATTGTCGGTGATCCGCTGGAAGAGAATACCAGCCAGGGTGCCCTGGTTAGCATAGCGCACTTTAACAAAGTGATGCATTGTATTGAAACGGCCAGGCAGGAAGGAGGAACCCTGCTATGCGGGGGAAATGCAGTGAATCCGGAAGGACGATGCGCCAATGGATATTTCATTGAGCCAACGGTGATAGAAGGCCTTGGCCCGGATTGCAGAACCAATATGGAAGAGATCTTCGGACCGGTGGTGACCCTGCAGCCTTTTGATACGGAGGAAGAAGCGGTGGAACTGGCCAATGCCAGCATCTATGGGCTGGCGGCCAGCATCTGGACCCAGGATATTGGCCGGGCCAACCGTGTTGCCGCCTGCGTGCAGTCGGGCATCATCTGGGTAAACTGCTGGCTGGAACGCGACCTTCGTACACCCTTTGGCGGTATGAAGAACAGCGGCGTAGGCAGGGAGGGCGGATGGGAGGCTATGCGGTTCTTTACGGAGGCGAAGAATGTGTGTGTGCAGTTTTAGTGAACCGGTTTTTGGATTTCCGGTTTGCGGTTCATTCGTGTTGATAGCGTAGTTGATCTACGTAAGCCTGAATTTTTGATCCTGAAGAAATGTTTTAAAAGTTAATAGTATGGAAAATGAGATCATACATACGGATACTGCGGCCCGGCCCCTTGGTGCCTATCCGCATGCAAGACGCTTGGGGAACTTGTTATTCTTATCCGGTATCGGTTCCAGGAATGCAAGTGATGATTCGATACCCGGACTGGAACAGGATGCTGCAGGTAATATCTTGAAATATGATATCGGGGCAGAATGCCACCAGGTATTCGCCAATGTAAAAGCCGTATTGGAAGCCTGTGGCAGCAGCTGGGAGCGTATCGTTGATGTAACGGTCTTTCTGACGAATATGAAAACTGATTTCCCGGTCTATAATAAGATCTATGGGGAATATTTCTCCTCCGTTCAGGCCTGCAGAACAACAGTGGAAGTAAAAAGTCTGCCGACACCTATTGCGATCGAGTTAAAGGTCATAGCCTCAATAGAATAAAAAGGTATAACATGAATTACGAGAACACATTGGCGTTCACCAAACAAATGGATGCAGATGACCCTTTAAAACATTTCAGGGAACAGTTCTATATTCCTGTGATAAACGGACGGGAATCTATTTACTTTACCGGCAATTCACTGGGGCTGCAGCCAAAGACCACGCAGGACTATGTGGTTGATGAACTGGAGGACTGGGCCAATTTTGGTGTGGAGGGTCATTTCCATTCCACCCATCCCTGGTTCAGTTATCACGAACGCTTCCCCGGACTGCTTGCTGATATCATTGGCGGTCTGCCGGAAGAGATCGTGGTGATGAACCAGCTTACTGTGAACCTGCACTTGCTGATGACAACATTTTACCGGCCCGGGACAGAGCGATATAAGATCATCTGCGAAGCAAAGGCTTTCCCGTCTGACCAGTATGCAATTGAATCTCAAGTGAGGTTGCATGGGTTGAACCCCGATGAGGCCATCATCGAAGTGTCGCCCCGGGAAGGAGCACATTGTTTACGCACAGACGATATTGTAACTGCCATTCAGCAACACGGCAAATCGGTGGCACTGGTGTTGTTCGGTGGTATTAACTATTATACGGGGCAGGTTTTTGATATGCAAGCCATCGCTGAAGCTGCACATACTGTCGGGGCCTATTGCGGATTTGACCTGGCCCATGCAGCGGGTAATATTGAATTGAAGATGCATGACTGGAATGTTGACTTTGCCTGCTGGTGCAGCTATAAATACCTTAACAGTGGTCCCGGCGGTGTGGCTGGCGCTTTCATCCATCAGAAACACATCACAGATACAGCGCTGCCCCGGCTTGCCGGGTGGTGGGGATATGACAAAGCGACGCGCTTTCAAATGGATAAGGGTTTCCGGCCCATACCTACCGCTGAGGGATGGCAATTGAGCAATGCCCCGGTATTGTCTATGGCTGCCCATAAAGCCGCACTGGACATCTTTGAGGATGCCGGTATGGAAAATATCCTGGCTAAGGGAAAACTGTTAAGCAACTACCTCCTGTTCATACTGGATGAGATTAACAACGGGCTGGATGAGAAGATGATAGAAGTGATCACACCTCGCACTGAATCCGAAAGAGGCTGCCAGGTAAGTATGCTGATGCTGCAGAAAGGCGAAGCGGTATTCGAAGCCCTGAAACAGCATAGCGTTCTGGCCGACTGGAGAGAGCCGAATGTGATTAGGGTAGCCCCTGTTCCCCTCTATAATACATTCAGGGATGTATTCACTTTCGGACAAATCGTAAAAGCCATATTAACTACCAGCTGATGAAAAAAAAAGAGATAATTATTATCGGCGCCGGCTTAGTAGGTTCTTTACTTTCGATCTACCTCTCCAAACGCGGTCATGGGGTAAGGATCTATGAACGCAGGGGCGATATGCGTAAAGAAGGGATCAGTGCGGGACGTTCCATCAACCTGGCATTGAGCGACCGGGGGATCAGGGCACTTGAAGAAGTGGGCATTATGGAAGAGATAAAGAAGATATCCATCCCCATGCACGGCAGGTATATACATAACGCAGACGGTACCACAGCGTTTCAGCCATATGGCCAGGAAGGACAGTACATCAATTCGGTATCCAGGGGCGATCTGAATAAGAAACTGATGGACCTGGCAGAACATCATGGTGTGGAAATATTCTATAACGAACGATGTGACCACATCGACTGGAAAAAGGATGAAGTAATCTTTGAGCATACCCTCAACCACAAACAACAAACCACAAACTTTGAACTGCTTTTTGGCAGCGACGGCGCCTACTCCGCTGCCCGTTTATCCTACCAGCTGCAGCACGACCGCTTTCAATACCAGCAATACTTTATTGATTTCGGGTATAAGGAACTGAATATCCCTGCCGGCATTGACGGCGGATTCCTCCTGGAAAAGAATGCCCTGCACATCTGGCCGAGGGGGAATTATATGCTTATTGCGCTGCCAAATATGGATGGCAGTTTCACCTGTACGCTTTTTTTTCCCTTTGAAGGAGATCCCTCCTTTGCCAGCCTGGATACTAAAGAAAAGGTAAGGGCTTTCTTTGAAAAGACCTTTACCGATGCAGTTCCCCTGATGCCGACACTGGAGGATGATTTTTTTCATAACCCAACGGCATCACTCGTTACGGTGAAATGCTATCCCTGGGTGAAAGCAGACAAGTTTGCCCTGATTGGTGATGCTGCTCATGCGATTGTCCCCTTTTTCGGGCAGGGCATGAATTGCGGATTTGAGGACTGCGTGGTGTTGAACAAACTTATCGATGAATACCAGGATGACTGGGACCATATACTTTCCCGATACCAGGAGCTGAGGAAACCTGATGGGGATGCCATAGCCGACCTGGCCCTGAACAACTTTGTGGAGATGCGGGATAAAGTGGCGGATCCCCGGTTCCTGCTGCAGAAAAAGATAGAAGCAGCCTTTAGCAGGAAGTATCCCGGTACATGGATCCCTGCCTATTCCCAGGTAACTTTCAGTCCGCACATACGTTACAGTGAAGCTTTGCAGAACAGCATAAAACAGGAAGCCATCATGCGGCAGGTGATGAGCCAGCCTGGGATTGAAAGTACATGGCAGGAGGAATTAACTGAAAAAATGATACTGGATCTGCTGCGCTGATTTTACACAAATAACTGTTTTCATCTATACAGTTTCTACAAAAGATCATTTATGTATAAATTCCCCTATTTCAAAGAAGACGATGAGAAAAAAGTGATTGCATTCATGCAGTTGAACCCCTTTGTGATCATTACCGGTTCCGCGGAAGGTCTTCCGGTAGCAACCCATATTCCGGTAGATACCCGGATTGAAGCGGACGGGAAACTGACCTTACACGGGCACATGATGAGAAAGACCGACCATCATCTGGCTTTTGAAAAGAACAATGAGGTGCTGGTAATTTACAACGGACCACATTGTTATGTAAGTGCTAGCTGGTACCAGGATCCGCATTCCGGCTCTACCTGGAATTATATGACCGTACACGCCAGGGGTAGAATATTTTTTACGGATGCGGAGGGTACCTACCAGGCCGTCAAGTGGATCACCGACAGGTATGAAGGAACTGAAACGGCTGCCGCATTCAAAAATCTGTCTGATGACTATGTTTCAATGATGGTTAAAGCCATTGTCGGATTCCGTATTGAAGTAGTGCAAGTTGAAAATGTTTTCAAGCTCAGCCAGAACAAGGATGAGGCCTCCCGGAAGAATATCATCCATAAACTGACGGAACGCGGGGATGGGCATTCCAGGTCTATAGCGGAAGAGATGAGTAAGAGGATATGAGGGTTTAGTGATAAACTGTATGAACGCATCAACTTTATTAACTTTGCGGCATGACCAGGAATCAGCTTGTAGAACAGATCCGTTTAAAAAGATCCTATCTCTGTGTTGGCCTCGATACCGACATGAACAGGATTCCCAAACACTTACAGGGTCATGATGATGCGGTGTTTGAATTCAACCGACAGATCATTGATGCAACCAGGGACCTCTGCGTCTCCTATAAGATCAATACGGCTTTTTACGAGGCCATGGGATTGAAAGGATGGGAAGCCCTGGAAAAGACGGTCAACTATATCCCAATAGAACATTTCTCAATAGCAGATGCCAAACGGGCGGATATTGGTAATACATCTGCACAGTATGCCAAAACATTCTTTGAGACCCTGAATTTTGATGCCGTAACCGTAGCTCCTTATATGGGTGAGGACAGTGTACGGCCTTTCCTGGAATATGATAACAAATGGGCCATTGTGCTTGGCTTAACCAGTAACCCGGGCAGTATTGACTTTGAGCAGCAAAAGACAGGTGATGAGTTCCTGTATGAGATGGTGCTTCGAAAAGTGAGCAAATGGGGCAATACGAATAACCTGATGTTCGTGATCGGTGCTACCAAATCCAGTGATCTGGAGCCGATTCGGAAGATCATTCCCGAGCATTTCTTACTGGTACCCGGGGTTGGGTTCCAGGGTGGCAGTATGGAGGAAGTGAGTAAATACGGCATGATCAAAAATACTTCTGTCACCAATGATTGTGGGCTGCTGGTAAATGTGTCCAGGGCGATCATCTATGCCAGTGAAAAGGAAGACTTCGCGGAAGAGGCAAGGGCCATTGCGCTTGAATATCAGTCTGAAATGGCAACCTATCTATAATTAACTACAAACTCCGGTTGATCCTTCCTTCGGTCATAACACGGCTGATGATCTTTTCTATCTCGCCGGGATACCTGGTACCGATCAGTAATAATTTGCCGTTCGGGAATCGCAGTTGTAATCCTTTATTCGAGGAGGCAGATGTATTGATGGCCATGCCGGTGCTGGCAACCCCCTTTCGTACTCCCCAGCCACCATATTCAAGCAGGGAATTATACCCACGCATATAGGCATCGCTCAGCTGATGCCATTCGATGGTGGTGGTCCTGAACTGGAAAGGGAGGTAGCGGTAATGGATGCCGATGGAATCATAAGAGGTCCTTAACCGGATAGAACAAAGAAAAATGAATAAAAGGAGGGGTACCAGTTCCAGGAAGAACAGGGCAAGATCGGGAAGTGGTTTTGGACCAAAAGAGATACCCAGTAAGGCCTGTTGCACTATCGCATAGATGAGTAACAGGTTGACTGCTATCACGCCTGCCCATACCCAGCGTGTATGGAATCGCTGAACTTCTTTAAAATAGAACTTATCCATTGGCCAGGGTCAATTTAATGCTTTCGCTTAAGGCTATTGCCCATTTGGCATACTCTTTCCCGGAAGGATGTAATCCGTCATCAGCAAGGTATTCCAGATTATTGCCATCTGTTCGTTGGGACTGAGTGATGTTAATATAGTTGGCATTGTATTTTTCCGCAGTTTTAGAACAGACCTCATTAAAAGCATCGATCTCCCCAGCGATGGTATTTCTGTCCCTTTGGGCGGCAAATGGGGTAACACCCCAGTCGGGGATGCTAAGCACAAAGACATGTGCAGGATTTTCGCCTGCAAAGCCGATGGCCTTCATAAGCAAATGCTCAAATGCTACTGTGAATTCGTTTATGCTTCTGCCCCTGTATTGGTCATTGACGCCAATCAGCAGACTAACCATATCATATTTTTCAAGTGTCCGTATTTTTTCTATGTGGGTATTCAGTTCATGGGTGGTCCACCCGGTTGCAGCAATAATCTCGGGAGCATAAAAGGGAATGCCCTTTTCCCGGAGTAGCTGAACAGACTGGTAAGGGAAACTATCCGTAAGCTTTACCTGTTCACCTATGGTGTAACTGTCGCCCAATGCCAGGTAGGAATAGGTCATAAATTTATGAAGTGAATCTAAAGTTTATTAGGTTTTCCCGGTGTGAAACTCCCAATGGCACTTGTCCACCAGGGGTGGATTTCATAAGACAGTCTCCCTGTTGCGATAGCAGGATCTGTCTGCAGGATCCTTTCTACATCTTCCTTTGTGTCAGCATCAAAAATAAAGATACCTTTCCAGTTTCCCTCGTCACCAAAAGGGCCTGCCACTTTGAGTTTCCCTTCAGTATACAGCCGGTTGATATTGTCCAGGTGTCCCTGCTGGATTTTTGCTGCAGTTGCAGAATCCTGCGATCTGTTCCTGCCTAAGGTTAGCATGACGAACCAGTATTGCCTTACCTGGTCTTCCAGGCGTTTGGTTTTTGTCAATTCAGTTGAAGTGATTTGATGTTTTTGTGCCGTAAGATCAGCCCCGGCACATAAAAAGATCAATATTGCCAAACTATACCTGAGAAATGTATTCATGATGCATTTATATCAAAAATACAAAATGTCTTTAAAAAGGGATTGAGCTGATAAGGTATTTAAAAAACAAATATTACAGGATGATTTAAGGTTTTATCTTTGTTAAGCAGCGCAGGGATAATGAAATTTATACGAAGCGGTCTGCCGGTATCCATACCTGACATTTGAAAATGGTAATCTCTTTCACTCTGTATTCAGATAAAGTAAAAATGAGATAAATGACAAAGCTGATGTGGAATAGTAGAGCGGGTAACAAAATACAACAAATAACAAACCTGAACCATGGCTGCCAGAACTGATAACTTCCAGTCCCCCGATTATTTTAAAGTGGATGAACTACTGACCGAGGAGCATATACTCATCCGGGAAACGGTACGCAAGTATGTAAAAAGGGAGATATCTCCTATCATTGAGGAGTATGCGCAAAAAGGGGAATTCCCGAAGCATATAATAAAACAACTGGGCGACCTGGGATGTTTTGGACCTACGATACCAGAACAATACGGCGGTGGGGGTCTTGACTATCTCGCCTACGGGTTGATGATGCAGGAACTGGAACGGGGCGACAGCGGTGTGCGTTCTACCGCCAGCGTTCAGGGAAGCCTGGTAATGTTCCCCATCTACCAGTATGGCAGCGAGGAGCAAAGGAAAAAGTACCTGCCAAAGCTGGCTAGTGGGGACTGGCTGGGTTGTTTCGGGCTTACGGAACCCGATCATGGAAGTGATCCCTCTAGCATGATTACGAATATAAGGGATGCGGGAGATCATGTTATATTGAATGGTGCAAAGATGTGGATCAGCAATTCCCCTTTTGCACAGGTAGCGGTAGTTTGGGCAAAAGATGAAACCGGGGAAATACGTGGTGTGATCGTTGAAAAAGGTATGGAAGGATTCAGCACACCCACCACCCATGGTAAATGGAGCTTACGGGCAAGTGCAACCGGCGAACTGGTCTTTGACCAGGTAAAAGTGCCTAAAGAAAATATTTTTCCAAATGTAAAAGGATTGAAAGGACCACTGGGTTGTCTGACCAAGGCCAGGTATGGTATTGCGTGGGGTGCCATTGGGGCTGCAATGGATTGTTATGATACTGCATTGAATTACAGCAAGGAAAGGATCCAGTTCGGGAAACCCATCGGCGGTTTTCAATTACAACAGAAGAAACTGGCTGAGATGATCACAGAGATCACCAAAGCACAATTGCTGAACTGGCGGCTGGGCGTACTGATGAATGAAGGGAAAGTAAATCCCCAGCAGGTTAGTATGGCAAAACGCAATGCCTGTGAAGTGGCAACGAATATTTGTCGGGATGCCCGCCAGATACTTGGTGGCATGGGCATCTCTGGCGAATACCCGGTCATGCGCCATATGATGAACCTGGAAAGTGTGATCACCTACGAGGGTACCCATGATATTCATTTGCTGATAACGGGGATGGATGTAACAGGTTTTAATGCATTTAAATAATTTAGTAAGAAGGAACAATTATAAGTGGGGAACTGCTGCTGGGCATGGGTTAGAGTGTCTCTACATGCAGAAAACAGAGTGGACTTCATTCACTAACCGGAAAAGCACAAAAAAAGAATACAAGGAATCATAATGTAGGCTTGAATTATTGCATGAATCAGGAATTTTGAAAGAACAGGAATTTTAAAGTATCCATAAAGAGGCGATAGGATTATTATAAATGATCAGCAGTGCAATTATTACTGTGAAATCAAACAACGCATAACTCATAACTTTTTAATTATCTAAATATATGAGTATACTAAATGTAAGCGTGATTGGTGCAGGAACAATGGGCAATGGCATAGCTCACGTTTTTGCACAGGCAGGTATCAAGGTACACCTGATTGACGTGAATCCTTCACAGTTACAGCGGGCGCTGACCAATATGGGTAAGAACCTTGACCGGCAAATCGCTAAAGGTATTATCACCGAGGAAGAAAAAAAGGCGGCACTTGGCAACATCACAGCACTTTCTGATATCCCGGAGGGGGTAAAGCATGCTGAACTGGTGGTGGAAGCGGCCACGGAGAATATTGAATTGAAACTGGATATCTTTAAACAGATCGACATCTATGCTCCGGCGGGGTGCATATTGGCTACCAATACCTCTTCTATATCCATCACCAGGATCGCGGCATCCACCAGGAGGCCCGGAATGGTCATCGGTATGCATTTCATGAACCCTGTACCGGTTATGAAACTGGTGGAGATCATCAACGGGTATGAGACCAAAAAAGAAGTTACTGATACGATCATTGAATTGAGCAAGAAGCTCGGTAAGATACCCTGTTCGGTAAATGATTATCCCGGATTCATCGCCAACCGCATTTTGATGCCCATGATCAATGAGGCTATTTATAGTGTATATGAAGGCGTTGCCGGCGTAGAAGAGATAGATACCGTCATGAAACTGGGTATGGCCCATCCCATGGGGCCCCTGCAACTGGCCGACTTCATAGGACTGGATATCTGCTACTCCATCTTACAGGTATTACAGGAAGGGTTCAGGACTTCCAAATATGCCCCTTGTCCGCTTCTGGCAAATATGGTCATAGCCGGAAAACTGGGTGTGAAGAGCGGGGAAGGGTTCTATACTTATACTCCGGGCAATAAGGATCTGTTGGTCAGCCAGCGATTCAAATAACTTCCTTTTTTACCGATCGGTATTTGTATAGTTTTTTTGAAATGAGATATTTCTTTTCCCCTTTTTATATTTTTGCCTCAACAGACGTTAGTATGAACAGCAGGAACAAAGCCATAGATGCATATATCAGCAAGTCTGCTGATTTTGCAAAACCCATATTGAATCATATCCGTGAACTGGTACATACAGTTTGCCCGCAAGTGGAAGAAAAGATCAAGTGGGGTTTTCCCCATTTTGATTATAAGGGTGAGATGATGTGCAGCATGGCAGCATTCAAACAACACGCTTCATTCGGTTTCTGGAAAGCCACGCTGATGAAAGACCCTGTACTGGCTGAGACTGCCAGATCAGAGGTCGCTATGGGTCACCTGGGAAGGATCAGTTCCCTGAAGGACCTTCCGGCAGATACAAAACTGAAGGCCTGGATTAAAGAGGCCATGATCCTCAACAACAAGGGTATCAGGATTCCGGCAAAGTCCAGTGTTCCCGGGAAAAAAGAACTGGTTGTACCTGAATATTTTAAAGAAGCTGTATCTAAGAACAAAAAGGCAAAAGCGGCATTTGATGATTTTTCCTACTCCCATAAGAAGGAATACCTGGAGTGGGTAACTGAAGCCAGGACAGAAGGTACCCGAATGAAGCGTATGGCCAGTGCGATAGAAATGATGGCAGCGGGTAAAAGCAGAAACTGGAAATATGCGAAGAAATAAGAACCTTTTTTTAAGATCGCACCACTTGACGGTACATGTAAATACAAAGTAATGCAACAAGAAGGTACAAAATAAAGAATGGCATCCTCTTCAAATAATACTCCATCAAAAGTCTGCTTATCTATTTCTTTTTACCAATTGATAAGAATCATCCACCATCTCCACTAACAGTTTATTGGAGATCCTGCCATTCATGATCACTGTATTCCAGTGTTTTTTATTCATGTGATAACCTGGCAAAATAGTATCAGGGTACTCTTCCCGCAGGGCGATAGCTTTTTCCGGTTCACATTTTACATTGAATTGCAAGGGTGCAGCGTCAAGTGAAACCAGCAAGAATATCTTATTATTTACCTTGAAGACCAGGGTGTCTTCCCCAAATGGGAAACCTTCTGTCACTGCTGGTTTTTGCAGGATATATTCCCGCAAAGATTCAATATCCATTGGTACTTATTGCTGTTTGATGATCTGTTTTGCTTCATCCAGTTTTTTACTGATCTGGCCGGTGAGAATATGCCAGAACATCACAAAATCACTTCCAAGGCTGTACAAGGGATAGGTAAAAGTGGCAGGTTTGTTTCTTTCTATGAAGAAATGCCCTGCCCAGGCAAAACCATAACCGAAAAAAGGGATCAGGGCAAGCATCCACCATTTTTGCAGGGCAATAGCCAGGACCAGGATCACCAGTATTCCAGCCGTGCCGATAAAATGAAGTGTACGGTTGGCCAAATCACCGTGTTCAGTAAGATAGTAGGGATAGAAACTACGGAAGCTTTTATATTTTCGTTCTGCAGGCATTTTAATTTTTAAGGAAATTTACAGATTCTATATTGATTATACCGCTTTTTCCACCTTAACGTTCTGCAGATCGTTGAGCCGGTAGAGCACTTCATCCAGCCGGTTACGCGGTATACCCGCGTGTGTGATACAAAAGAGCTGAAGGTCCTGTCCTATGACCGAACAATTATATTGTTTCATGATCATCATCACCTCATTCATCCGGGTATAATCATATGCAATGTCATACTTGATCTCCACCTGTTTTTGCAGCAGGGGTGTTACCTGCAGTACAAGGCTGGTGACCGTTTTATAGGCGTTGATCAGTCCGGGTACACCCAGCAAGGTGCCGCCGAAATAACGTACAACGATAACTGCAACATTGGTCAGCTGTTTACTGTCTATTTGCCCCAGGATGGGTCGCCCGGCCGTGCCGGAAGGTTCACCGTTGTCACTGACCCTGAAAACATGTTCATCAGTCCCTAAACGATAAGCAAAACAATGATGCGCTGCTTTGGGATGTTCCTTCTTCAACTGTTGCAGGAATTTCTTGAAATCTTCTACCCTTTCAATGGGATATGCATAGGCCAGGAACTTGCTGCCCCTGTCTTTGAACTCAGCAACGGCCGAAGCGCCAATGGTAAAATATAGATCCTTTTCCTGCATAATCATTTGCCTCCACGTAAATAATAGGAGACCTCATCATTTAAAAGATGTGCAGTATGAAATAATACTGCGTTTCTTAATTGTGGTGCTTCTGTACCGTTACCTATCGTAAGGTCCTTATTGGTGATAACCCTTGCCTCGTCCCATAACCCAGCTTTGAAAAATGATCCCAATAATCCTGCCCCTCCTTCAACAAGTATACTGATGATTTTTTTCAGGTAAAGGACCTTCATGATCTGTTCAAGCATATCCTCCTCCCTGTTCAGTTGTATATATGAAAGCATTTCATTTGTTTCATTATTTACATAATTGAAGACAAATGTCTTCACCTTCCGGTCAAACAATTGCAATGAGGCAGGCAGCATCAGTTCCTTATCGATCACAAGTCTCACAGGATCACTGCCTGTCCAGAGTCTTGTCGTCAGTGCCGGGTTGTCATATAAAGCTGTGTGTGTGCCCACCAGCAAGGATGCTTCCTCACTCCTCCATTTGTGGACCAGCCTATTGGCATATTCATTGGAGATCTTTACAACAGATCTTTCCGGTCCGGCAATAAAATGGTCGCTGCTCTGTGCCCATTTCAATATAACATATGGACGCTGAAGGCGATGAAAAGTAAAGAACCGTTTATTAAGTTCCCGAGCCTCTTTTTCCAGGACGCCTTCAACAACAATGACCCCTGAATGAATCAGCTTTTTGATCCCCAGGCCATTCACTTCGGAATAGATGTCTCTACAGGCAATAACTACCTCCGGAATCTTCATATCAATGATCAGGTCGGCACAGGGAGGTGTTTTTCCGAAATGCGAGCAGGGTTCCAGTGATACATATAATGTGCTTTGGGATATGAGCGGGAGGTCTTCTTCCAGTACGCTATTAATACAGTTCACTTCAGCGTGGGGTTCACCGTATTGCCGGTGATAACCCTCCCCGATGATCCTGCCCTGATGTACAAGTATGGCGCCCACCATGGGATTGGGGGCTACACAGCCGGCACCCAATTCTGCCAGATGCAGACATCTCTGCATGTATACCTTATGATCTGTCAAGGGACAAAAATAAGCATCAAAAAATAAACTAAGTTTGCTTTGATGGGGCTCAAAGAAATATACCGGGATTTTCTGATACAGCTCCAGGGTATCTACACACTGAGCGAAGCCACCGTGATCACGGACCAGGTATTTGAAAGCCTTGCAGGTATTTTCCGTACCACTATAATCAAAGATCCGCAATATCAATTAGACAATACTGTCGTAGCCCGTTTGCAAGCTGCACTGGCTGATCTGCTGAAACACAAACCTATGCAATATGTACTGGGCGAGGCCTGGTTCTATGGGTTCAGACTGAAGGTGAATGAACAAGTATTGATTCCCAGGCCTGAAACGGAGGAACTGGTTGACCAATTGATCAGCAACTGCAGGACCAGGATCACTGACCCATCGATCCTGGATATCGGTACCGGCAGTGGTTGCATAGCCTTAGCCATAAAGAAGGGGTTGCCCGCTGCTGATGTTACTGCCATTGATATCAGTGAAAAGGCGTTAGCAGTTGCCCGGGAAAATGCTTTGCATCTCAACACTGTTATCCGTTTCCTGCAAATGGATTTTTTAAATGAATCGGCATGGCAGGCCATGCCTCTGTACGATTGCATCATCAGTAACCCTCCCTATATTCCGGAAAACGAAAAAGGAACTTTAGCCAGAAATATACTTGATTATGAACCGTATGGCGCATTGTTCGTTCCGGATGAACAACCACTGATATTTTATGAGAAGACATTCCGGTTTGCTTTGACGCATATGAAACCTGGTGGACGGGTATACCTGGAGACCAATGAAAGATTCACCGGGGATGTGAAAAAAATATTTGATCGTTCTTTTGGGACGGTTGAAATAAAGAAGGATATGTATGGAAAGGACCGGATGATCATTGCATATCACTGATTACTTATAGAAGCTGATGTAGTTGCCCCCAGTTTCTTTGCAATGCTCATGATCCTAACGATATCCTTCCAGGCCACCAGTGAGTCTGCATTGATCACTACAGCGGGTTTGGTGCTGTCACCTGACCGGATATGCGCTTTCAGCTGTGATTCGAGGGAATCAAAAATGATCTTTTGCTGACCGATATACACTGTACGGTTCTTGTCTATACTAACGATCACACTCTGTTTAGCCTTGGTATCGCTCTTAGCTTTGGGATTGCTCAGCTTGATCACATTGGGATTGGCCAGGGTAGATATGATGAGAAAGAAGAACATGAGGATAAACAGGATATCATTCAACGGCCCGGTATCCACTTCCGCCTGGTCTTCCTTAAATTTTTTTCTCAAACTCATTGTTATGCATTCTTTTCAAATTAATAATAATACTTCCCAACTCGTTTACTCCGGCTTTCAACTTTGAATTTAACGGGTAGGCTCCTGTAATATATCCACGAATTCAGCACTGGCGGCATCCATCTTGTTCTCCACTTTCTTTATCTGGCCATTCAGGTAACTGTAGCCCAGGTAGGTGAGTATACCAATGATCAGCCCTGTTGCCGAAGTGATCATTTTTATATAGATGCCGTCTGCGATCGTGTTGGGTGTGTACTCACTCGTGGAGGCGATGCCTTTGAACAGCGACAGCATACCAATGATGGTTCCCAAAAATCCAAACAGGGGAGCAATGCGTGAGATGATGGAAAGTATGGACAGGTTCTTTTCCATGGTATACATCTCCAACACGCCAACATTGTCCATGCTCTTTTCTATGGCGTCAATGGGTTTGCCGATACGCTGAATGCCCTTATCGATGATTCTGGCCACAGGGTTATTGGTATTCTTGGCAAGGCTCCTGGCTGCTGTAACATTTCCGGTGATGATATGATCGCGTATGATGTTCATGAAATTATCCTCGATCTTCGAAGCCTTACGGATGGCGATAAGCCGTTCTATAAAAAAGAAAATGGCAACAGCCAGCAAGGTCATCAGGGGGATCATCAGCACCCCGCCTTTTACCAATACACCCCATACTGATTCAACCTGTGAAGAAACGGCCCTGGAAGCTCCTGTGGTGTCGGTCTGTAATAAGATATCGAACATGTTTAGTGGTTTTAAGTGATTGAACTTCTGTATTCTATTATTATGCCAAAAAGATACAGCACTGCATAGAAACGTTACAAAAGTACAATGACCACCTAAGGAAATGTTAATCTTAACAAGTTATTATATATTACCCAAAAAAAAAGCCCCCTACAGGAGGCTTATAAAGATGTGTTGTTTTGATCATCATTTTTTTCCGTCCATCTGCTGCATGGCCATGATCTGGCGCATGGTCTTTTCCATGCCTTCACTGCTGCCATCAAGGAAGATCACATTTCCCTTGCCATATTCCGCAAAATTCTTGATGGCTTCTGTCCACATACCGAACAAGATCACATTGGTGTCCAGGTTAGCCTGTTTCATCTGTTCAGCAGCCTGACTCATACCTTTTGCCACTTCTTCGCGGAAGAGGGCAACACCCTGGCCACGCAACTGGGCAGCCTGTCTTTCTGCTTCCGCAGCGATCTTGATGGCATTACCTTCCGCTTCTGCAGCCTTGGTCTTGGTGATCAATAAGGCCTGGCCCTCATTCTCGGCCGCGGCTTTCAGGTTATTACTGGCCACCACCTTGCTCATACTGGTGATAATAGCCTCATCAAATGTGATGTCATTGATCTGCAGGTCCTGCAGGTGAAAGCCCCAGCTCTCCAGCGTCTTATCGACCTGTTCTTTCACATTTTCCACAATATCACGACGAACGTTAAGCACTTCGGCCTGTTTCTTGGTGGAAACAAAGGCACGGATACTTCCCTCTACTGTACGGATCAGGGCCTGCATAAGGTCCTTCTCGCTGATGAATTTGAATGCCACATTCTTGATCGTTTCCTCATCTATATTGATCACTGAATAGAGCAGCATCGATTTAAAATACACATTGGCCTGATCGACAGTAACGGCCTGGAACTCCAGTTCTACAGACCGGTTCTGGATACTTACTTTCTTATATATCTGTTCAAAGAAAGGGATCTTGAAATTCAGGCCCGGACGCATGATCCTGCGGTATTTACCGAACATAGTGACCACGCCGATAAGGCCCTGGTTAACGGTTACAAAACAACTCAGGAAGGCCAGTATTATCAGTACGACCCACCAGTATTCTTTTAACTGCTCCATTATTATTAAATTTTTTTCACCCCAAGGTACTACAATATAAACATTCTCCAACATCAATGATCTTAACTACGTTCCTCCCAAATCATGGCAAGGTGTACAATGGTCTCTGCAGCCTTTGCCATGTCTTTTGTACCGATCCATTCCAGTTTACTGTGTATGTTCTGCATGCCGGTAAAGATATTGGGGCAGGGCATTCCCATATAGCTGAACCTGCTGCCATCCGTGCCACCCCGTATGCTTTCCTTTTTTACCGTCAGTCCGGCACGCTGAATGGCCTCGGCTGCATATTGGGCTACCTGCGGGCATGTATCCAGGACCTCTTTCATGTTTCGGTATTGTTCATGCGCAACATATTCTACCATGGCACCCGGAAATCCGGCCACGGTCTCCCGGGCGATCCGCTCCAGTCTTTCATGGTGTTGCTGCAAGCCGGGCAATGTGAAATCCCGTACAATGAATTGCAGGGTCGCTTTTTCGGCTATACCATTAAACGTGGTGGGATGCACAAAACCCTGACGGCCTTCCGTGGTCTCCGGACTCCATTCATGTACCGGCAAAGCACTCAGAATGGCAGCCGCAACCTTCAGAGCATTCACAAGTTTATCCTTGGCATACCCCGGATGAACAATAACACCGTACACAGTAATGACCGCCGCATCTGCGCTGAAGGTTTCATCCTCCAGGCTTCCTGCCTCACCTCCGTCGAGCGTATATCCGTATTGCGCGCCTAACTTGTGCATATCTGCTTTAGCCGTTCCCTGTCCTACTTCTTCATCGGGCGTGAACAGGATCCTGATCTCCCCATGTTTTAATTCCGGATGTTGAATCAGGAACAATGCTGCCTCCATGATGGCAGCCACACCGCTCTTATCATCAGCACCCAGGAGCGTAAGTCCACTCGCTGTGATCACCCCACCATGAATATGCTCCTTCAGGTAGGGTGAGTCGCTCATGCGTAAAACCTGGGAAGGATCATCTGGCAATACAATATCCATTCCTTCATAATTTTCATGCAGGATGGGTTTCACATAGGTACCGCTGCAGTCCGGTGCAGTATCCACATGGGCACAAAAACAGATCACAGGTATGTTCTTCTTTTCACTATTGGAAGGAATGGTAGCATATACATATCCGAAATCATCGGTCTCAGCATGCATGATGCCTATTTCCTGAAGTTCCCTGCACAGCATCCTGCTCAGTTCTTTTTGTTTTTCAGAACTGGGATGGGTGTTGCTGGTTGGATCGCTTTGTGTGTCCACTTTTACATAGCGCATGAACCGCTCAGCTAGATGGCCCGGGCTTATCTGTATCATCATGACATCATTTTTAAAATTGTGAATCAGCAATAATAAGAAAAAGGCAGTAGAAATAAAAAAGCAGTCTGCGTTGTGCAGACTGCCGGCATCCTGTAAACAGCTTAAAGCGTTCAGCCCACTATCTCTACCAGTTCAATATCGAAGATCAATTCCTGTCCGGCTAAAAAATGATTGGCATCCAGGATAACTATATCATCTTTTACTTCTACCACAATAACAGGAACAGGCTGCCCCTGCTGGTTGGTCAATGTTAATTTCATACCGGGTTCAAGTACCATATCACCCGGCACCTGCTCCCTCGGAAACTCGATGATTGCTTCCTCCACTTTGTTACCGTACGCCTCTTCCGGGACAATATTGATCGTTTTCTTTTCACCTATCGCCATGCCCGGCATGGCAGCATCGAATCCTTTGATCATTTGTCCGGCCCCTACCGTAAATTCAAGAGGCTCCCTACCTGCTGAAGAATCGAATTGTTCGCCACTGGTCAGTTTACCGGTGTAATGTACTTTAACCACATCTCCTGATTTTGCTTGTTGCATTGTACTGTTTTTTTGATTTTAAAAAAATGGTGCTAAACCTGTATGGCTTCGGCATTGTCCCCTTCAAATGGGCTCTTATACTTATCTGTTCTGCCTGGCTGCCAGTAGGCAGGAGTTGCAATAAAAAGAGAAGAATAAAAGGTAAGATTTTCAGAAACGGGTGCAAATTAGTATATAATATTAATTTGAAATGAAAAGTTTTAATGAAATTTGATGCATGAAAAGCACTATTTACTGTTCCCTTGTATTATTGATACTTTGTTTTACAACCACTGCACAAACAACAAGCAAGCAGAACAATCCTGCAACCATTAAACCCGGTGCGGAACGCATGGATGTTTACCTCCCTTTCCTGAAAGGAAAGACCGTTGCTGTATTTGCCAACCAGACCAGCATGGTGGGCCATTCACACCTGGTAGATACCCTGATCAGGCGCGGAATCAAAGTGGTCAGGATATTCGGACCGGAACATGGCTTCCGGGGAGATGCCGATGCAGGGGAGCACGTGAATGATGAGGTGGATGCCAGGACCGGTTTGCCGGTGATCAGCTTGTACGGAAAACATAAAAAAGCAACGAAAGACGACCTGAAAGATGTAGATATACTGATATTCGATATCCAGGATGTGGGGGTACGGTTCTATACATTCATTTCTTCTTTACAATATTTCCTGGAAGCAGCACTGGAGAACCATAAGCCGCTGCTGATCCTTGACAGGCCCAACCCCAATGGCTTTTATGTGGATGGCCCTGTACTGGACATGCCATTCAAAAGTTTTGTCGGGATGCAGCCTGTTCCCATCGTATACGGCATGACCATGAGAATATGCCCTGATGCTGGCAGGTGAGAACTGGCTATCGGCTGAAGCAAATGCCATCAATGCGTATAATGTGAAGACCAGTCCCAGTGCCGATACGCCTTTTCATGTACAGGTGATAAAATGTTCCAATTATGACCACTCCAAAAAGTATATACTGCCGGTGAACCCATCGCCCAACCTGAAGGAAATGCAAAGTGTTTACCTGTACCCCTCCACCTGTTTTTTTGAAGGCACGCTATTGAGTGAGGGAAGGGGCACCGACAAACCCTTTCAGTATATCGGGCACCCCGATCTTCCTAAAGATCTGTTCTCCTTTACGCCCAGGCCCAATGCCGGTGCAAAAACCAGCAAATGCTTTTTCCGCACCTGTTACGGCTGGAATTTATCGGGCACCAATGAAGCAGTATTACAGGCACTGGGCAATAAAAAGGATGGATACCATATTCAGCTTAAATACCTGATCGATGCCTACCACCTGTTTCCCGGAAAGGATAGCTTTTTCCTAAAGAACAATTTCATAAATAAACTGGCCGGTAACGATAAACTGGCTGAGCAGGTAAAGCAAGGGGTATCAGAAAAACTGATCCGGAAAAGCTGGGAGCCCCTTCTTGGTGACTTTAAAAAGATCCGGAAGAAATACCTCTTGTATAAAGATTTTGAATAAAGCAGCCATCATACCCGATCTGGAAGAAGGTTATAAAACTTTGCGGATCATATTCATGGGCACCCCTGAATTTGCCGTGGCTTCCCTTACAAAATTACTGGAAGCGGGTTGTACCATTGTTGGGGTTGTAACAGCACCTGATAAAGCTGCGGGAAGAGGCTTGCAGGTACAGCAATGTGCCGTTAAGCAATATGCCCTTGAACAGGGCCTGTTGATCCTGCAACCCGAAAAATTGAAAGCACCGGAATTCCTGGAACAGCTTAAAGCGCTCCATGCCGACCTTCAGGTAGTTGTTGCTTTCAGGATGCTACCGGAACTGGTATGGAACATGCCTCAGATGGGAACCATCAATTTACATGGTTCGCTGCTGCCGGATTACCGGGGTGCAGCCCCGATAAACTGGGCCATCATCAATGGGGAAAAAGAAACGGGTGTCACCACTTTTAAGCTGCAGCATGAAATAGATACCGGAAATATCCTGTTGTCGGAAAAGATTTCTATCGGCAAAGATGAAACGGCAGGCGAACTGCACGACCAGATGAAAGAAATCGGGGCCTCCCTTTTACTCAGGACCTTACAGGGATTATGTAAGCATGAGCTGCGCGAATCACCGCAGCGCGGGACAGCCGAAACTGAACATCCCATATTAAAACATGCCCCTAAAATAAATACAGAGACCTGCAGGATCAACTGGAACAAACCTGTACAGGAAGTGTATAACCTTATCCGTGGCCTATCCCCCCACCCGGGTGCATTTACCCGGTTGCAGGACAGAACATTAAAAATATTTCATGCACATGCTGTGATGGGACTGTCCACTGCAGCCAGTCCGGGGGATTATGAGACCAACCGGAAAACCTATTTACGATATGCCTGTAGAGATGGCTATATACAGATCACCGAACTACAGCTGGAAGGAAAGAAGAAAATGCAGGTGGAAGACTTTTTACGCGGTTTTCATTTTAACAATTAAATTATAAGCCTCCGGGAATCCGGGGCAAGAGTATACAAGATGCTAAGAAAGTGTTACACTTCTTTAGCCATTTTATCATTTTATGAAGGCAATCAGTACGTTATCAGTACGTCATTAGTACGGTAATTACCGTACTAATGACGTACTGATAGCATAGTATGAAACTGCCGGTTTCTAACATAAACCCTTCCGGGCAGGTGTATTGCCCTATCCGGTTTGTACGGATTTTTTTTGATAAATAATGCCAAAGGGAACTTGCTTGCTGATAGGCTTATTCTGTCGTAAAATTATTAGACACAAAGCCGGGAGAACACAAAGAAGAATATACTTTCCTGCCGCTGGCCATGGTGGAAAAATACTACAGCTTACCCCTTTACTTAACTAAACACAAGACCTATCACTTCATTTTCAGTTTCTCAAGAAATGACTTGCTTAATGCAGCTTTAGGAATGATTAGGCTAATGGTATTAATGGCCAGGTAAGCTTCAGAGACATTAATATATCCATGGGCAGGGCCAATATCGCCCCAGGAATTCTTAACCAAAAAGAACATCTTACCGGTAGAAGAAGTTTCCAGGCCGGTAATATGCATCAGGTGATCGTCCTGGGTGGTAAGGTCTTCGAACAATTTCTGCCGTATATCCGCATCCCACTTCATTTCTTCCATATTACCGGTGCTGAGATCTTTGGGGTTGCCTTTCAGGTTTACGGAAGGATCGAACTGCATGGCAATACCCTTGTCCTGCATGAATCCCCGGTTGCTCACGTCCGCATCCCACAGTACCGTATACCCTGCCTTCAAAGCATATTTTACCTGCTGTATCATTTCATCCAACGGCAGGTTGTAGTAAGCCCCGCTGCTGAAATTATCAGGCACTTCTATAACGAATGGCTCATAGTATGGGTGATGGGTGAAGGAAGTGATATTCACATAATCATCAGGATTGAATTTCAATATGTCGTGGGCAAAAGTTTTAGGGGTAAACTTTGTACCGAGATACTCAAAATTGGCAGGAGGCACGCCCAGCGCAGAATCCAGAATGTTCGTATATCCATAGATCCATCCGGGTTGGAGGGGGGTGGTTTTCAGCACGTTATCGAGATAATTCTTCAGGTCCTTTTCCAGTTTCACGTGGTTATGCATTTTCTGACCGGGTTTTAGTCCGCTGTAAACCGTTTCCGGTACCGCTCCATATGTTGCGATGGCCCTGATGAGATCATGGCCAAGTCCGCCCTCGCCAAACTGGGCATGTCCCTGGCGAAGCAGGTAATTCCGTGCCTTTTCTACATAAATATTCCGTACCGTGAACATCTCACTGATATCATATTCACCCAGGTCTTTTTTCAGGCACATGCTTTCTACCAGGGAGGTGGAAGAAAAACACCAGCAGGTTCCGGTAAGTGCCTGGTTCTTGACCGAGGTGGCATCATTCTTTCTGATCAGGGTGAAAGGATTGCTGCTGTTTGTGGGTTTTATCGTATCGTCCTTGTCATCTCCTTCTTTATTGATATCACTGACCTTGCTGTTCCTGGGATCTTTATTCTTTGGATTGTCCTGTTTTTTAACAGATGCCTTATTCATTTGGGCCAACCTGGCATCGTTCTGGGCATTTGAAACGTTGAATAAGGCCAGGGAAAAGATCAGCAGGAAAAATTTCATCATGGTATTTATTTTGAATAATTAATGGTGCATTTGAAATTGCTTTCACCGCTGCCCAACTCACTTGCAGCAGCATTGCTTAAACGGATCAATAACCCGTTGTTCAGTTTTATATCGGGCATGATATCCAGCACTTTTGCGTAAACAGACTTGCCGGAAACGGAATTGGTGATCCTGATAATGGTGCCCGGGGCTGCCGAATTATGCAGACAGTAATATTTTCCGTCATTCCAGCCGCTTGTACTTTTAAAAATGGCAGCGGTACCAGTTTCTTCAGCGAGATTGTTATTGCTTACCTGGGAATTGTACAGGTCTTTGAACACGCCTCCCCCATGGTCTATTACCGGAATATTGACATTTTTCGGTACAACCGGATCAACTTCTTTTTGAACAGGAACATCTTTTTTTTCTTCTTCCCTGGCGACCCGTTTAATCTTTTCGGTATGCTGAACAACAGGTAAGTCAGCCGACCTGTTTCCTGTTGTATCCATAGGCTCAGTTACCGGTTTCTTTTCTTCAGCCTTTACCTTGGAAACATGTACAGGTTTGTTCGTTGCTTCAGTAACCAGGGCAGACTGGTTCTTTTTAACTTTCAGATAACCCACAACGAGGAGGCTTCCCTTTTTCACTTCGTCAGATGTAAGGCCATTCAGTTTTTTTAAGGCGTCCGGGGTTAGTTTATTATGCGTGATGCCGATACGGTAAAGACCCTCCTTCTCTTTCACGGAATAATAGAGCGGGATAAGTACCTCATCATCCGTATCGGCCTGGTGCTGTATGAAATTGGTTGCAACCAGCGGAATCTTCAGAGATTGACCGGGATTGAGGCCTTTTTCCAGTGCCATCTTGTTATATGGCGCAATTTCCTTTGGGCTTAGATTATACAACCTGCCAATACTGTAAAAATTATCTTTAGCCTGAACTGTGTGCGTGATAAATAGGTTGGGAGAAGAACCCTCTGCCATGAGTTTTTTATCCTGTGAAACTGCAAGAACCGGGCAGATCATAACAAATAAAAGGAAGTGCTTCATACCTGCAATTTTTCGCTGCAAAGATGGGGAAATTTGCTGATTTGCCCGTTTTATCATTTGTTAATAATACGCCAGCCGGATGGATAGTAATTGTTGATACGGCCAGCCAGGATCTTTATCCATCCGAGGGGCAGGCCCTCGTAGGTGATCAGTACCCAGCCCTTCTGTTCTGTTGGAACCAGCAATTCTGAACGCCTTAGATAATTCAATGCCGTTTCATACTCCGCTGTTACCCGGTTCACGCTTTCCCCGATGATATCACTTAATGCCAGTTCATGGTGAGGTATGAGTTCATTGCGAATAACAGTACCCAGTTTTATACCTGCCTTTTTCAGGTAAAGATATCTTTTCAGGTGCATCAGATCTGTTTGAAATTGAAAGGGCATGGCCAGTATATCTTCATCCTGCCTGGTGAAAAAAAGTTTTATCCCTTCTTTTAGAAAGGGTTTCACCGCAGCTATCTCTTTTGATGTGATGGTTTCTTCCCTGTCCTTCTGTTTTGCATGACCTCCATGCTGTTTCAATGGAGTATCATCATCTTGTTCCCCGTTCCGGAATGCAGCTATAAAAAAACCCTCCCCTTTCAATTTATCCGGATAAAACCGGTACCCATACGCCTGGCTGTTCAATGATCTTGTTTCAACGATATTCCAGTCTTCCCGGATTGCAAGACGGATGGAGCTCAGACCGGCAGTTCCCGTAAGCCAGTCAGCAATGTCCTCGTTCTCTTCCGGCGAATAGGAACAGGTGGAATAGATGAGTATCCCGGCCTTCTTCAGCGAGGGCAGCACATCCTCCAGTATACGCTGCTGCCGTCGGCTGCAGGTCTGTACCTGCTGCGCAGTCCAGTTTTCGGTCACCGAAGGATCCTTTCGGAACAACCCGCTGCCGCTGCAGGGAGCATCCACCACAATGATATCAAAATAATGCTGCACCCGTCCTATATCACGGGGGTCATTATTGGTAATGATTACATTAGCTGCGCCCCACTTGACCATGTTCTCAGATAAAATACCAACCCTCGACTTGATAACCTCATTGCTCACGAGTAAGCTGTAAGGTGAAATCATTGACTGTATCAACGTAGATTTACCGCCCGGGGCCGCACACAGGTCAAGTACCCTAAGGGGGCGGGTAAGATCTGAACTTTGCTTCAGGGCCTCTTTCAGGAACATGCTGCTGGCTTCCTGTACATAATAGGCGCCGGCATGGAACAGTGGATCCAGGGTAAAGGAAGGACGGTGTGGCAGGTAATAACCCTCGTTACACCATTTCACCTGTTCCGGTTGATCATTGAATATTGAATAGGGCCTGATGTCCGTACGGCTGACCGGGTGGGATAGGAATATTTTCTTTGGATTAAGCCGTACTGAGGTTACAAGCTCCCCGGATTCATGAACTGCCCTGAATGATTCTTTATCAAATCCCTGTACCCCCTGTAATGATTGTATCAATGAAGAAGGCAACTCCATGTTATTAAAAGGATTGAATCGTCAAAAATATTGCAATTCTTTTATACCTTCCTTTCAATTATATTTATCTAAAAATGAACAGTATGAAACGTATTACACTGCTTTTGTTTATCAGTACGCTAGTTTCTTTTTACACACTTGCCCAGCAGGAGGGTATAAAATACCCCGATAGCTGGACAGATGGGCAATACTATACTGTAAACGGTGCCCGGTTATGGGTGGTCACCGCAGGTAAGGGGGAACCGCTTATTATCATACCCGGCGGACCCGGGGGAAATCACCTGGCATACCGGACTTTTGATTCCCTGGCCAAATCGGGCATACAATTGATCTACTTTGACGCCTTCGGCAGGGGCAAATCGGATACAGCAATCAACGTAAAAGACTACACGCTGGACAGGGATATCGAAGATATTGAAGGCTTGCGTCAAGCCATGCACCTGGACAAGGTTAGTTTGCTGGGGCATTCCTACGGCAGCCTCGTAGCACAGGGCTATGCTTTAAAATACGGGCACAACTTGAATCGCCTGATCATTGCGAATGGTTTTCACAGTTTTCTAATGTGGCAGGAGAATGACGACAACAGCAACCACGAGATCAAGACCAATTACCCGGAAGTATGGCAGGAGCTGATGAAGATCAGGGAAGCCGGGGCTGTCAGCAGCGATGAGAATCACCAGGATATCTATGGCAAAGTACCCTATGGATTCTTATATGCTTATAACCCTTCGCGGTTTGAGCCGAAACAGGGTGTGATAAGAAAACACTATCCCAACCCCTTCAATGCAAAGCTGTATTACCAGATGGTGGGCAGGGACGGCGACTTCATCGTAGGCAGTGATATCGGCAGTTTCGATTTCCGCAAACAACTGAAACAACTTAAAATGCCTGTGCTGATCATTGCCGGCCGGTACGACCGTGTTGCTGTTCCCTGGATGGAGGTGAAATACAAGGAGTATTGCCCACAGGCAAAATTCGTGATGTTTGAACACAGCGGACATAATCCCCAGGTGGAAGAACCGGAGAAAGAGTTTCCGCTGATCGTTGCGTTTCTGAAGAAATAAAGCCGCACCCAAAGAGAGCGGGCAGTACTATATAGTGTTCCGCACTGATCGTTCTCCAAATCATCTTTTGAACCTTATACAAGCGGGAATAATGGGTGTAATATTTCCGTTTAAAATGAAACGCTGTTCCCGCTTTGGAGCGTTTGAACAGGAGATTAAATATTCTTCACCTCGGTACAAAGGCCCTGCAATACTTTCTTGGCATCGCCGAACAGCATGGAGGTCTTGGGACGGAAGAAGAGATCATTCTCAATGCCGGCATAACCGGGTTTCATACTTCTTTTGTTTACAATAACTGTTTTGGCCTGTTCCACTTCAAGTATGGGCATTCCATAGATAGGAGATTCGGGATCACTCTTTGCAGCCGGGTTCACCACATCATTGGCACCGAGTATCAGTA
>JANYAL010000404.1 GCA_025361325.1 Bacteroidota bacterium | reverse complement strand
AAATCAGGTATGGATGTAAAGATCGAAGCTTCCTGGGCAGCCGTACTGAAAGCCGAATTCAGCAAGCCGTATTTTCAGCAAATCGTCACATTCCTTAAAACGGAAAAAGCAGCCGGTAAGATCATCTATCCCCCCGGCAAGCTGATCTTCAATGCCTTTTACCAGACCCCCTTCTCCAAAGTGAAAGTGGTGATACTGGGACAGGACCCCTACCATGGCCCCGGCCAGGCCCACGGCCTGAGCTTTTCTGTACAGAACGGCGTAAAACCACCGCCCTCACTCGTCAACATATACAAGGAGATACAGACCGACCTGGGTACCGCCATGCCACGCGATTACGGCAACCTCACCCGCTGGACCGAACAGGGCGTATTACTGCTGAACGTATCACTTACGGTGCGGGCCAACGAAGCTTTCAGTCATGCGAAGATTGGCTGGGTGGAATTCACCGATGCAGTCATCCGTAAGATATCGGAAGAAAAAAAAGGGGTGGTCTTCCTGCTTTGGGGACGGTTTGCACAGGACAAACAATCGCTGATTGATGAAACGAAGCATTTTGTATTGAAGGCTGCGCATCCCTCGCCTTTAGCGGCCGACAAGGGCTTCTTCGGCTGCAAACATTTCTCCAGGACCAATGAAATCCTCACCCGGCAGGGACTGGCGCCCATCGACTGGAAATTATTAACGCCCTGAAATAATCGTTCATGAAAGTACTCAAGAACATATTTGCGAGGATCTGGGCCGTATGGGGCCTGCTGACCTTCCTGACCAGTTTCCTCGTCATCTTTCTGCCTTCCATGGTATCTTACCTGTTACCTGAACCCGGCGGACAGGATTATTTTATACGGTTGTCGAGGTACTGGATGAATGTCTGGCTCTTCCTCATCGGCTGTCCGGTAAAAGTGACCGGCCGGGAGCATTTTCAGCCGGGCAGGACCTATGTGGTGGTTTTTAACCATAATACAATGCTGGATGTGCCCCTTTCATGCCCCTATGTGCCCGGTCCTAATAAAACCATCGCCAAGGCCTCCTTTGTTAAGGTTCCGATCTTCGGATGGTTCTACCGCAAAGGGTCGGTGCTGGTTGACCGCAGCGATGAAAAAAGCAGGACCAAAAGCTTTGAAGAAATGAAACAGGTGCTTGCCGGTGGTATGCACATGTGCATCTACCCGGAGGGTACCCGTAACCGTACCGGAGAACCGCTTAAGCCATTCTATGACGGTGCTTTCAAACTGGCCCTGACCACCCACCACGAGATCATTCCTGCGGTTATCATCGGTACCCGGAAGGCCATGCCCGTGAATAAGGTCTTTTACCTGCTGCCCATACGGCTGAAAATGCATTTCTTACCGCCGGTGTCAACAGCAGGCAGAGATGTCAAAGAACTTAAAGAACTGGTATTTGAAACAATGAAAACTTTTTATGTCACGAATAGCAGAAAGGACTAAATATTTATCAGCAATCAGCCTTACGCATGGGTGTTGCCCTTACCCAATCGATTAGCTGCTGAGATTCTTATTTCCGCAGTCTGAAAATGAAGCCTGCATGTACCATCTGAATACCTGCCATCTACCCAACCACAAGCAAATATACCTTCCTGAACAAGCTAAACCTGATATGCTGTCGCAATTGGCGGAATTGGCGGAATTGACGATTTGATACCGGGGAAAAAAGGGACTTTGTTGCGGACAGGTTGTGTACAGCATGTGTACAGCAAGGGGATGACAAGCAGTTTTCCGCAACCAGTACACAAGCTGTACACATGCTTTAGACATGCTGACAGGATCCAGGGTGCAGGATGAAAGTTGCGAGCTATGCCCTGGCGGAACGGGCAATGGACTGCCCGCTGCGCGCTGCACAAAGCCCATAATCCCAACTCAACCGATACATATAAAATAATGGATATTGCAGGCAATAGCAGATCTTTCTACAGATCATAAAAATACCTCGTCCGGTTTATCTTAAGATCCCTGAGTATGCTGGATTTGGGGCTGATACTGATGTTGAAGAAACGGTACTTGCCCACCGGGGAAATGTTGATGGCCATTTGCCAGCAATGCATCTCGCGTGAAATATACATACTTAACGTACCAAGCGTATTATCTGTCAGGTTATAAAATCCGTTGAGCCCGATTTGCCATTTGGGTGTTAGGTTCAGGGTGCCGTTCCAGTTCACGTTCTGTGACAGGACCGACTGGTAACCGCTGTAATCCGCTTTGCGCTGGCGGTAAAAATTCAGGGCATAAGAAAAGCTGACGCTCCAGGGAATGTTGAAATTGGCGTACTCCCCCGGGTTATTGCTGATATAGCTTGCTTCCTGCTGGTATTCATTGAGTGGCATGCCAGTTGCCGGGTTCGTTATCTGTGAGGCATTGGTAACGGGTAGCTTCTCATTCTTATCTCCCCCCTTGAAGGAACTCGATACGGAGATATTACCGCT
>JANYAL010000402.1 GCA_025361325.1 Bacteroidota bacterium | reverse complement strand
TGCCGCTTTCCACCTGTTCTTTATATTCCTTCAACCGGTCAATACAATATTGTTCGGCATCACGGTTTGCCTTGGGGTATATGACCAGCTGGTTCAATACCACTGCACTTTCATAAAGCGGTAAGCTGTCCGGGGGAATCTTATCGAAATACGCTTTCACTTCATTGGGCGTAATCTTTATATCTTCCACGATTTTATTGCGCATAGCCTGTGCTAGTTTTCTGTCGCGGAAACTTTCTTTAAAGTCTTCCTTCAACTGGTACACGGTCTTGTTGGCCTGTCTTTCCAGTTCTTCTTTGGAACCATACTGGCTTACGAAATAACGGATTTGGTTATCAATTTCCGTTTCCACTTCTTCGTCTGTGACCGGCAGTGAATCTTTCTGTGCCTGCAATACCAGTGCCTTTATACCCATGGCCTGTTCAAGGGCCATGCACCTTCCGTTGGGGGGTATTTGAATACCCTGGCGCTGCATATCAATAAGGCTGTTATCAATATCGCTTTTTAAAATGATCTTGTCACCAACCACTGCGAGTATCTTATCTGCTACCACCTTTTTAGGGGTGCTGGTCTGTGCAGATATACTCAGAGAATAACAAAGTGAGGTCAATATGAGTAAACAATATTTCATAATAATATTTCAAAAGTCTACAAAAGTATCAAGGTAATTTTTCAATACGGTGAGCCGGAGTAGTATTTAACAAAAGATTCGGATTGGATACAAGAAACCGCATGCCGGATAAGGGATACCGGCATTAGCCAGCTTATAAATTGCAAATCCAGTATCCTAAATCCCTTATCTTTTTACAGCGTTCTCTTCACTTCTACCTCCTCAAATGCTTCCACGATATCTCCTGCTTTTATATCGTTGTAATTCCTGATCGTCAAGCCGCACTCCATACTGGAGGTGACTTCCTTTGCATCGTCCTTGAATCGCTTCAGGCTGCCCAGGTCACCGGTAAATATAACAATACCATCGCGCACCAGCCTGATCCGGTTATTCCTTGCCATTTTTCCATCCAGTACGAAACAACCCGCCACGCTGGCCTTATCAAATTTATATACCTCCCGGATCTCTACATTTGCCAGTATCTTTTCTTCCACTACGGGTTCCAGCATGCCTTCCATAGCACTCTTGATCTCTTCGATGGCATTATAGATGATGGAATACAATTTGATCTGTATAGCTTCGTGTTCTGCCAACTTGGCGGCCTGCATGGAAGGGCGTACATTGAAACCAATGATGATAGCATCCGATGCATTGGCCAGAGTCACATCACTTTCCGTGATGGCGCCAACTGCTTTATGGATCACTTTGATTACGATCTCCTCTGTACTTAATTTTTGAAGTGAATCACTCAATGCTTCCACTGAACCATCCACATCTCCTTTGATAATTACATTCAATTCCTTGAAACTTCCCAGTGCCAGCCGCCGTCCGATCTCATCCAGGGTGATGTGCTTTTTGGCCCGCATACCCTGCTCCCGTAATATCTGGCCACGCTTATACGCAACTTCCCTGGCTTCACTTTCATTCTCGAACACTTTGAAAGTCTCCCCGGCCTGAGGTGCTCCGTTCAATCCTAGGATCAAAACCGGGGTAGAGGGTGGTGCAGTATCCCTGCGTTGGTTACGTTCGTCATACATGGCCTTTATCTTACCAAAATATTGTCCGGATACGATCATATCACCCATATTCAAAGTACCGTTCTGTACCAGAATAGTAGCGACATAGCCACGGCCTTTGTCCAGCGTGGCTTCAATGATGGTACCACTGGCCTGCTTGTTTGGATTTGCCTTTAATTCCAGGATATCCGTTTCAAGCAGTATCTTTTCAAGTAACAGGTCAATATTAAGCCCTTTTCTTGCACTGATTTCCTGGCTTTGATATTTACCGCCCCAGCTTTCCACCAGTATGTTCATTGCTGCCAGTTGTTCCTTGATCTTTTCTGGATTTGCGCCGTCCTTATCAATCTTGTTGATTGCAAAAATCATGGGTACACCAGCCGCCTGTGCATGTGATATGGCTTCCCTGGTCTGCGGCATTACGGCATCGTCTGCGGCCACCACGATCACAGCAATATCTGTCACTTTTGCGCCACGAGCACGCATAGCTGTGAAAGCCTCGTGGCCCGGGGTATCCAAAAAAGTGATCTTTCTGCCCTCTTTCAGGGTCACTTCATAAGCGCCAATATGCTGGGTGATGCCCCCGGCTTCGCCGGCAATCACGTTGGTATTCCGGATAAGATCAAGTAGTGATGTCTTACCATGATCAACGTGGCCCATTATAGTTACGATGGGTGCCCTGGACAACTGATCCTCTTCATTATCCTCCGTATTATTCACTTCCATTTCAGCGGCATCTTCCACCCCGATGAATTCCACTTCATAATTGAATTCGCTGGCCACCAACTCAATGACATCAGCCTCCAGACGCTGATTAATGGATACCATAATCCCCAGACTCATGCACTTGCTGATTACATCAGCAAAACTTACATCCATCAGATTAGCCAGTTCGCTTACGGAAATGAATTCAGTTATCTGGAGTTTATGGGAATCCTCGGTTGAACCTCCGGTCTGTTCAGCCTGTTCATCGCGTTTTGCCTTTCGATATTTTGCTTTTAGGCTTTTACCTCTTCCTCCGGAACCGGCAAGTTTTGCCTGTGTTTCTCTTAATTTATCCTGAATCTCCTTTGCATCAATCACTTTGTCTTCACGTCGGCCTGTAGCAGATGTGCCGCGTGCAAACCTTCCTGGGGCCGAACCTGCCCTGTTTGAAGCCCCTGTTCCTGTAGTACTGCCTCCCGGACGTCTGTTCTGAAATCCCTGCTGCATTTGACCATTACCACCCTGCTGTTGTGTCCCTCCCTTTTTTTCCATTGGGATACGCTTGCGTTTACGCTTCTCATCGGATTCTTTTTTTGGACGGGTATCATTTTCAACAGGAAGTTCAATTTTACCCATTATTTTGGGGCCAGTAAGTTTCCTGGCCTGTATATTCTCAATAACTGGTACATGTTCTTTTATAGATTCGTCTTCTTTCGCTATAGGTTCAGTTACCGGGGTATCTTCCTTTTTATCTTCTTGGGTAGCATCGGTCTTTTTAGCTTTTGAGGTTTCAGCCTCTTTGGATCCTACCTTTTTTTCTACCTTTTTATCTTTTTCGGTTGCAGTGCCCTTTTTAGCTGTCTTGTTGGGTTTTGCTGAGGAGGCAACGATACTGGGATCAATTTTATCGACCACTTTGAGCGACTCCATTTCCGGCGCCGCTATCTTGGTGATTTCCGGTGGTTTAGCAATAGATTCAGTTTCTGTTTTTACTTGTTTTTCCGCAGATAGTACTTCAGTTTCTAACTTTATTTCTTCTGTATTTGTCCCTTTTGCTTTTATGGTCTCTTTTTTCTTTATCGACAAGTCTTCCTCGTCTTTTTTCTTTTTGGGTTCATTATTACCCCCTGTTTTGATCAACTCTACCTGCTGGGCTTTCGCTTTCGCAGCTTTATCCTGCTGAAATTCAGATTGGGCAACACGGTACATTTCTTCGGTAAGCTTGAAATCCCGCTGCATTTCACTCGGGTCAAACCCTTTGCTTTCTAGGAATTCAACAAGGGTATCCTTGCTTACATTGAATTCAATAGAAGCTTTCATTGCCCGTGGTAACATGATCGTATTTTCTGACATTCGTTTATTTTATTTTTAGGCCGTGCCTTTGGAAGGCCATCTACAGGATTTCATTTATTTTTAAATATACAAGTCAAAAGAATTTACAGGTATGCCCAACATCAAATTTGTGAAATGACCGATCAATAAACAACGCTTATTCTTTCCCAAATTCTTCTTTCAGTATTCTCCGCACGTCGTCGATGGTCTCTTTTTCCAGGTCTGTTCGGCGTTCCAGTTCCTCTGCGGTCAGGTCCAGTACGGAACGTGCGGTGTCACAACCCACCCGTTTCAGTTCGTCGATCACCCAAGGTTCTATCTCATCGGTGAATTCATCAAGGTCTATATCAAATTCTTCCGTTTCTCCCTCATTATCGCGGAATACATCAATTTCAAAACCGGTGAGTTCACAGGCTAGTTTGATATTCACTCCCCTGCGACCTATAGCCAGTGACACCTGGTCGGGTTTAAGATAAACATTGGCATGTTTCGCTTCCATATCCAGCTCCATATTTGTGATCTTGGCAGGTGTGAGGGAACGCTGTATCAGCAACTGGGTGTTACTCGTCCAATTGATTACATCAATATTCTCATTCTTCAGTTCCCGAACTATGCCATGGATGCGGCTTCCTTTCATTCCCACACAGGCACCGACCGGATCGATCCTGTCGTCATAACTCTCCACTGCCACTTTTGCCCTTTCTCCCGGATCCCTGACAATCTTCTTCACCACGATAAGTCCGTCGAATATTTCAGGTACTTCTATCTCCAGTAATTTTTCCAGGAAAGAGGGGCTGGTGCGGGAAAGGATGATCACTGCCTGGCTGTTCTTCAGTTCCACTTTTTTAACTACGCCCCTCACGTTTTCACCCTTTTTAAAATAATCAGTGGGTATCTGTTCCGATTTGGGGAGCAGCATTTCATTGCCTTCCTCATCCAATAGCAAAACTTCTTTCTTCCATACCTGGTATACTTCCCCGCTAACGATCTCCCCCACCCGGTCTTCATATTTCTTGATGAGGATATTCTTCTTGAGATCGTTGATTCGTGCTGCCAGTGTTTGTTTGCCCGCCAGGATAGCCCTGCGTCCGAATTCCTTTTGAATATCTACTTCTTCATAGAGTTCTTCCCCTACCTGGTAATCGGGTTCAATTTTAATCGCATCCTTCAATTCGATCTCAGACAGTGTATTGTACAGGTCATCATCATCAACAATGGTGCGGCGGCGGAAGATCTCAAGATCACCTTTCTGGTCATTCACCACTACGTCAAAACACTCATCACTGCCGTATTTTTTCCGGATCAGTGTTTTAAACACATCTTCCATCACTTTCATCAACGTTGGACGGTCAATGTTTTCGGCTTCTTTAAACTCCTGGAAGGAGTCAATTAAGTTAATACTTGCCATAATCCACACCGGCTTCTCATGTATCCCCGCCGGTTGGGGGTTTTGTTGAATAATTAAAATTTTACCAGTACCCTGGTTTGCCTGATATTATCAAAAATTACTGTAGTTGATTTACTTACAGCTTTCTTTCCCTTGCCTTCTGTGAATTCTATGGTCACCGCATCTTCATTTACAGCTGCCAGTTTGCCCTCCGTCTTAATATTATCCTTCGTCATCAATTCAACCGTCCTGCCGATATTTTTAAAATATTGCCTCAGCAGCTTTAAGGGTTCCTCCACACCCGGACTGGACACTTCCAGTGAAAAATCGCCATTGGGATACATTCCCGTTTCATCCATTATCTTATACAGGGCCCGGTTGATTCGGATGCATTTTTCAATACCCAGACCGCTGTCGGCATCCAGGTAGATCTTAATGTTATTTATAGGCTTTATCCTTATCTCCACCAGAAATATATCATCCTGTAATAAAGGCAACAATAACTTCTCTACATCCTGTATGTGCGTGTCCTGAGTCATGGTAAAAGAAGAAGGGAACGGTCATCGTTCCCTTCACTTGCTTCATTGTCCGGAGCAAAGATAAGCAATGCCCCCGGAATTGCCAAAATCTACCTTATAAACCGGCGATCTGCCGTTTTTTTTATCTTTTAACAGAGTCGCATTTATTTGAACAATAACTTTGCAGATACCATGGGCATATTCAGAGTAATTTTTGAACTTTTTGTTTTATACCTGCTGTATAAACTCATATTCGATTTTATCATACCGTTGTACCAGGCCTCAGTTCAGGTAAAACAAAAAATAGGTGAGATGCAGCATCGCATGAATGAACAAATGAAACAGCAGCCGGGAACAACTGCTAATACCGCAACTAAAGAACCCTCAGTTAAACCAAACAAGGAAGATTATATTGAGTTTGAAGAAGTGAAATGATACACTCCCGGAATCAGGTGTTCACTGACTTTTTAGAATGCCAATTGTCCTATCCTTTCGCCTGGTTTGAGGAGGTGTGTTCTTATTCCGAGTTCAATAGCCGCTTCAATATTACTGGTTGTATCATCAATGAAAAAGGTCTCTTCCGGTTCCATATTCCCCTCCCGCAATACAAATTCATAGATCTCTCGGTAAGGTTTACGCAGGCCTATCTCATGCGAATACCAGGCTTTACGGAAGTAGTCGTCGAGCGTAGGTTTACCTGTATCCCGGGTAAATATCTCCCGAAATGTTCTTAAATGTATGATATTGGTATTGCTTAAGAGATACAGGTTATATTTGCCGGAAAGTTCTGTAAGGTTCAACAAACTTTCTGTTCTGAATTTTAGCAACATGGCATTCCAGGCTTGCAAGACTGCTTCCCGGGAAACCGGCAGGGTTGAAAGCTGTATAACATTGTTGAGGAATTCATCCTCGGTTATCCCACCGGTCTCAAAGTCTTCAAAGATCTGGGATACCTTGTTTTGTGAGAACATTGATCCAAAATCCGGATAGCCTAAGACTTCGAAAGCAGCAGTTGTCTTTTTATAATCAATATCCAGCAATACTCCACCCAGGTCAATTATGATATTTTTATAAGCCTTCATTATTTTTCTTTATTTTATCCGGCAAATATCCGATTTTACTTACTTTTGCGGTCCGTTATGTAAAAACATAACAGGGCCTATAGCTCAGCCGGTTAGAGCACCTGACTCATAATCAGGGGGTCCCTGGTTCGAGCCCAGGTGGGCCCACGAAAGAATAGCCCGATTCATTTCGGGCATTTTTTTTGGTTCTTTAACCTTTCGTTAACCCATATGGCATCTATTTTTGCCAATTAAGAAGAAATTATGAAGAAAACTGTATTGGTTCTCATTGCATTAGCGACTATTCCCGCTGCATTTTCCCAAAAGACAAACCTCTTGAAAGACAGGCCGGGCGATCATATTATGATCGAGTTGACCAGTGACCACTGGATGGGTACACCCGACAGCATCAAATCACGGATGACAGGTATCCCCAGGGGCGCTAACGTATACATCATGTTGGATAAGCCATTTAAAAACAGCCCGCAATTGAGTGTTGGTTTTGGAATAGGAATAGGGACCAGCAACATATATTTCAAGAATACAAATGTTGATATAAAATCCACGACTACCTTGCTTCCTTTCACTCATTTGGATTCAACGGATCATTTTAAATCATTCAAGCTCACCACGGCTTTCCTGGAAGCTCCTATTGAACTGAGGTACTCTTCCAATCCCGAAAATGATGGCAAAAGTCTTAAAGCTGCTCTCGGTATCAAAGTGGGTACCATGTTAAACGCTCATACCAAGGGAAGCACCCTGGTAAACAAAAGCGGCACCACGCTTGATACATATACTGAAAAGGAATCCAGTAAACATTTCTTTAATTCAACCCGCCTGGCCGCAACTGCCCGTATAGGCTATGGAAAATTATCGCTTTTCGGAAGTTACCAGATCAACAGCATTTTTAAGGACGGGGTGGCTCCCAATATCCAATTGTTACAGGTGGGCCTTTGTATCAGCGGTTTGTAACGCTTGTTCCATTTGTCAATTGTGCCTGTTTCTCCGGAGATGGTTTTTAATACAATTCATTTTAAAGAATACGGTTTGTAGTAACTTTGCCACTCATCTTTATCATGAGTGACGAACTAAAACACGAATGCGGACTTGCTTTAATTCGTCTCCGCAAGCCGTTCAGTTATTATCAGCAACACTATGGCTCCGTGTTGTATGGCCTCAATAAGCTATACCTGCTGATGGAAAAACAACACAACCGCGGGCAGGACGGTGCAGGTATGGCCGCCGTTAAACTGAATACAGAACCCGGATACCCCTTTTTACAACGCATACGCAGCAGCGCCAACCAGCCCATCGCTGATATATTTTCCCAGGTAGGTAATGAGATATCCGAACTGGAAAAACACCAGCCCGATATCAAGAATCATCCAGGCCTCATGAAAGGGCACCTTAAATTCCTGGGCGAGGTCTTATTGGG
>JANYAL010000392.1 GCA_025361325.1 Bacteroidota bacterium | reverse complement strand
GACTGATTTATTCAATTACTTCTCAGATTTATTTAATTGTCAGTAAGAAAAATATTTTTATAATGTATAATGTAAATAAGGATATTATTCCTCTGATAATTCATTTTAAGTTGACTAAAGACCAGGTGTTTCATTAAAAGTGAATTTGATATGAAAAACAGGCAATCATTTTCAGAACTTTTTACAGAAACACATGAATCCTGGTTGCTCAGGGAAACCCACAGTACATACTCACCGAAGACCTCATTGAAGAAGTATTTGATATAAAGACATCCATTATCAATAATCCGTTAACCAATACACCATTGGTGGTTTACAGGAACTGATTCCATTTGGTGTACTGAACCTTTCAGTTCTGATAATAATAAGATCCCCTGATACCATTCGATCGTATTTTTGCAGCTTACCATGATATGAGGTTCACAGTAACACTCCCTGCGGAGTCTTCCTAAAAGAGCATAATGTAAGGATCTGTTGAATAAAGACCTTTGTCAACCTGTTCACTTCATCCGTTCGTGTTACATGTGTCATTCACCGATGCGATACCTGCACTGTTAAAAGCGGTACCCATAGACGATAAAGATCTCAGTACGCTCTATGTCTTACCTCGCTTTTCAAAAGTGGATCATACACGCTTCAGGTCCACATGCTGCACCGGCTGGTACAACAGCGGTATTTGTTCTACCACCACGTCGCTCTTATCGAGTCCGAAAGCCTTTTCATCACTCAGGCTCCAGTTCTTCAGTCTGAAATAAGCACTCAGCAACAACCCTTCGCCGAGCGCGAACTCGTTCTCTACTGAAAGGAATTTTTCGATGACAACAAATTTAAAATCGGGCTCGTTGTTATACTTGGTGGAGCCGTCGGGGCGGATGTGCAGGTTCAGTTCTTTATTCGCTACCAGGTCCATCACAATCTTTTTGAAATAAAGCTCTGTTTTGGGTTGTATGCGAAAACCCAGCTTAATGTTCACTTTGATCACTTTGTCGTCCACCAGTTCCGTTACATCATAATTCATGGTAAAGGGGGCTTCGGACCTGTCGATATGCACGAACCAGAAAACATCGGCGCGTTTGGGCTTTTTGGAGAAAATGGATTTCATGACTTTTTCCTCTATCTGGGTACGGCTGTTGGCCTTAGTAAGATAGATCAGGTGGGTGGAGAATTTGGGGATGGAATCATCCTTCGACAATTCGATCAACTGGGGGGTATATTTGCCCAGGTCCACAAATTTGACGAAGCGGTTATTGATCTTTCGGGCATAGTACCAGATATACATGGTCATGAAAATGAACAGCTCAAAGAACAGGAACATCCAGCGTTCCTTGATCTTGGCAACGTTGGCAATGAAAAATGAGCCCTCGATGATGGCAAAGACCCCAATGACAATCGACACATAGATCTGTTTCCACTTGCGCCGGAAGAGCAGGTAATAATTCAGCAGCAGGGTGGTCATCATCATGGCAATGGTGATGGAAAAGCCGTAGGCTGCTTCCATGGCCGTTGAACTGCGGAAATAGATTACCATCAGCACACAACCGAACCACAGGATGGTGTTAACACTGGGAATATAGATCTGACCTTTTACGTCGCTGGGCTGCCGTACAGTTACCCGGGGCCAGAAATTCAGGTTCATGGCCTCACTGATCAGGGTATACGAACCACTGATCAGCGCCTGGGATGCGATGATGGTGGCGGCTGTGGCTATTATGATGCTGGGTAACAGGAACCACTGGGGCATCATCTCAAAGAAGGGGTTTACGCCGTTCAGGGTGGCATGGGGCTGGTGAATGATCCAGGCGGATTGCCCCAGGTAATTGATCACCAGGCTGATCTTGACAAAGATCCAGGTGATGCGGATATTCCTGATGCCGCAATGCCCCAGGTCGGAATAAAGCGCCTCTGCTCCCGTGGTGCAAAGAAAAACAGAACCCAGTAACCAGAAACCATGTGGATAATTCACGAGTAAGCGGTAGCCATATACCGGGTTCAGGGCTTTTATCACATCGGGGAAATGATTGATCTCCATGATGCCCACCACCAGCAGCATGGAGAACCAGATAAACATAATGGGCCCGAAAGCGGTGCCGATGATCTGGGTGCCGAAACGCTGAAAAAAGAACAACAGTGATATGATGCCAATTACAATACCAATGGTAAGCATATTGCCGGGGACGATAACATTCTCCAGGCCATGTACGGAGTTCAGCCCTTCTATGGCAGAAGCTACGGAAATGGGCGGGGTGATGATACCATCGGCCAGGAGGGTAGTGGCGCCCAGTATGGTAGGGATAACGAGGAACTTACCATAGCGGCGCACCAGCGCATAGAGGGAGAATACCCCGCCTTCCCCATGGTTATCGGCCCGAAGGGTTAGCCAGACATATTTGATGGTGGTTTGAAATACCAGGGTCCAGAAAATCAATGATACCCCGCCGAAAACGAGCGTTTCATCTATCTTCCGGTCGCCTACCACGGCCTTAAGAACATAGAGCGGACTGGTTCCGATATCTCCGTAAATGATGCCCAGTGCCACCAGCAGGGAGGCCGTGGTGATCTTGTTCAGCGTGTTGACTTGCAGTTTCATAATCGTTTGTGAAATGAATTATGTTTATTCCTTGGAAATAAAGCGGTACCCCACACCCGATTCGGTAAGAATGATCTCCGGGCGGTTGGGATCGGACTCTATTTTTTTTCTGAGCTGGGCGATGAATACCCGTAAATATTGCGACTGGCTGATGTAACCAGGCCCCCAGATCTCACGTAATAAATAATGGTGCGTAAGCACTTTTCCTTCATTTTTCGCCAGTAATGTTAAGAGGGTGTATTCGGTTGCAGTCAATTTAATCGTTTCGGCATGCTTTTGTACCACACGGGTAGAAAGATCGATCTGCAGGTCGCCACAGGAAATGACCGGACTGTTCTTTTCAAAGAATTTACCCCGGAGGGCTGAGCGGATGCGCGCCAGCAGTTCCCCGGTTCGGAAAGGCTTTACGAGGTAATCGTTTGCTCCGTTGTCCAGCGCCAGGATGATATCCTCTTCATTGCTTTGAACGGATATGATGACGATGGGATTGCTATACCATTCCCTTAATTTCTGTAATACCTGGTGGCCGTCTTCATCCGGTAAACCCAGGTCCAGGATGATCAGGTCCGGTGGGTGGTTGGCCGCCAGGATCTGGCCTTCCTTTGCATTGGGGGCAAGTGTTACAAAATAGTCATTGCTCTCGAGCGTGATTTGCAGCAGTTTTCGCATCTGTACCTCGTCATCAATGATCAGTATGGCAGGTTGGTTACTCATTTTTCAGGTTCTTTAAATAGGAGGTTTCCGCGGGTATCTGGATGGTGAAGCGGGCGCCTCCGGTACTTACCTGTTCAAGGCTAACTGTGCCGCCTAAAGCTTCCGTGAAACCCTTCACGATGGAAAGCCCCAGTCCGGTGCCCCCTGTTTTGGAATGCTTAAGCCGGTAGAATTTGTTAAAGACATGGTCCATCTCCTCCGCCGGAAAACCCTGGCCGTTGTCCTCTATGATAACCTGCAGCACATCGGCATAACAATTGGCTACGATATCGATCCGGGAATGGGGTGGGGTGTAGAGGATGGCGTTATTCAGTATATTATAGATAACCTGTTCCAGCATGCCTTTGTCGAGTTTGAACAGGGGAAGGTTGGGGTTGATGTTGATTCCGATCTTCTGCGAGATGATGTTCTCTTCCACTCTTTTTACCAGGTCATATACCAGTTCACTGATATCGCACCAGTCTTTTTTGGGTGTAATGATACCGGAATCGAGCCTCGACATATTCAGCAGGTTCTCTACCTGCTGGTTCAGCCGGAAGGCAGCTTTGGAGATCTCGGCAATCAGTTCGAACCTGTTCTGCGGGGTGAGTTTGGAAGCCTGGTGCTGCAGGT
>JANYAL010000329.1 GCA_025361325.1 Bacteroidota bacterium | reverse complement strand
CTAATTTTGCCCTTACCCTTCTCTATATTTAATAATATCTTCTCCATCCACCCAGTACCTTCCCGGCAGGGACTACATTGTCCGCAGCTTTCATGGCGGTAGAACCTGGCCAGAGTATACGTATGCCTAACCACGCACTGGTCCTCGTCCAGCACAATGAATCCACCGCTGCCCATCATGCTTCCGGTGGCAAAGCCTCCATCGGACAAACTCTCATAGTTCATCAGTCGTTTCTCCCCTTTTGCCGTAGTGAGCAATAGATTTGCAGGCAAGATGGGCACTGATGATCCTCCCGGGATACAGGCTTTCAGCCTTTTTCCATTTGGGATTCCGCCGCAGTATTCCGCACTGAAAATGAATTCTTCCACAGAGATGGTCATATCGATCTCATACACCCCGGGTCTGTTGATGTTGCCGCATGCGCTCATCAGTTTGGTGCCGGTACTTTTTCCAACCCCTATTTTCGCATATTCGTCGCCGCCATTATTGATAATGGGAACCACAGCTGCCAGCGTTTCAACATTATTGACCACGGTCGGGCAATCGTACAATCCCTTTACCGCCGGGAATGGTGGTTTTATCCTGGGGTTGCCTCTCTTGCCTTCAAGCGATTCCAGCAAGGCTGTTTCCTCTCCGCAGATATAAGCGCCGGCACCCCGGTGCACATAGATCTCACAATCAAAACCGCTGCCCAGTATATTCTTACCCAGGAAACCATTGTTCCTGGCTTCGGCAATGGCTTGTTCCAGAATGTCCACGATCCAGGCATACTCGCCCCGGATATAGATGTATGAATGGTTTGAACCTAAAGCATAAGAAGACACGATCATGCCCTCAATCAGTAAATGGGGAATGAATTCCATCAGGTACCTGTCCTTGAAGGTTCCCGGTTCGCTCTCATCAGCATTGCAGACCAGATAACGGGGTACCCCAGCCGGCTTGGCCAGGAAACCCCATTTCATACCTGTTGGGAAACCTGCACCGCCCCTGCCTCTTAGACCGCTTTTCTTTACTTCATCCGTGACCTGGTCGGGCGACATAGAACTCAGTGCCTTTTCCACACTGCGGTACCCGCCTTCACGGCGGTACACATCATAGAACCTGATATTCTCCACATGTGCTTTCTCTAAAAGTAATTTCCTGCTCATTAATTTGATTAGTTGTTCTTCACACTTTGCCTTCCAACCAGTTGCCAGTCATTGTTTTTAAATATCCATACCAGCAATACATTCATGCTCAGATTCAGCACTTTCCCCTGCATCGTCATGATGATTTTTGATTTCACAGTGACGATGGCGGAATTTTCATATATCCGTATGTTCATGTCGTATGGTTCAATGGACTTATATTCCTGCGTTCCGCTCATCACATCCCTGATAAGTTGTGCCCTGGTCTGAAGCAAACCATTGCTGTGGCCATAACTGACATCATCGGAAAGTAGCTTTGTCAGGCTTATACTGTCTCTTTTCAGCAATGCAGTTTTCAATTCCAACATCTTCATCATTACCGCACCTTTTTCCGGTGTCTGCGAAAATGTTGCTGTTGTCCATAAAACAACCGGTAGCAGTATCAGCAACATTTTATTACAATTCATACAATTGTCAATTTATCAATTATTCTTTGATGCAACATTACTGCATTCCGCAATAATGGAATCCACTTTTTCTTTGGTCAGGTGCTCCCGGTAATTCTTCCCCATCTGCATCAGGGGAGCATAACCACAGGCACCCAGGCATTCCACCGTTTTCAAAGTAAACAGTCCGTCGGCAGTTGTTTCACCCACCCCGATATTCAGTTTCTCCTTTATATAGGCGATGATATCATCACTTCCATTCAGCATGCATGGGCCGGTCTGGCATACCTCGAACATATATTTACCCACTGGTTTCAGGTTATACATGCTGTAAAAACTGGCCACTTCATACACTTCAATGGGTTCTATATGCAAAAGGGTAGCTACATAATCCATTACAGGCACATCCAGCCACCCGCCGAATTCTTCCTGCGCCAGGTGCAGTAGAGGCAGGATGGCGCTTTTTTGCTTACCCGCAGGGTATCTGGAAATCAGTTCCGCTACCTTATTCAATTTCTCCTGTGAAAATTCAACACTCATAACGTATTATTCATAATTCTTAATTCTTTAAGCGTCCAGTTCACCCGCAATCAGATTAAGACTGCTCATAGTGATGATGGCATCACTCAGCATCCCTCCTTTGATCAGTTCCGGATATGCCTGATAATAGATGAAACAGGGTCTGCGGAAATGCAAACGGTATGGAGTTCTCCCCCCGTCGCTGATCAGGTAAAAGCCCAGTTCGCCGTTTGCCGCTTCAATCGAACTATATACTTCCCCTGCGGGGATATCTGTTTCGCCCATGATGATCTTGAAATGATATATGAGCGCTTCCATCTTGGTATACACGTCTTTCTTCTCCGGCAGATAATAGGCCGGTACTTCCGCATGGTAAACCTCTGCCTCGGCACCCCTGAAGTCCTGCACCTTCTGGTAAGCCTGTTCAATAATGCGAAGGCTCTGCCACATTTCTTCATTGCGTACGAGAAAACGGTCGTAGCAATCGCCAGTTTTACCTATCGGAATGATAAAGTCAAAATCCTGGTAGCTGCTGTAAGGCGTTTGGACGCGTACATCATAGTCAACCCCGGTAGCCCGAAGGTTTGGCCCGGTGAATCCGTAATTCAATGCACGTTCAGCACTGATTGGACCGCAGCCAATCGTACGATCCATAAAGATTCGGTTGCGGGTGAACAGGTTCTCGAACTCTTTTAATACCCGTGGGTATTCCTTCATGAATTTCTCGAGTTTCTGAAACGCTGCAGGAGTGAAATTCCTTTCAAAACCGCCAATACGCCCAATATTAGTAGTAAGACGGGAGCCGCATATTTCTTCATATATTTCATAAATTAATTCTCTGTATTGCATTACATAAACAAAACCTGTAAATGCACCGGCATCAACAGCAACAATAGAATTACAAATC
>JANYAL010000325.1 GCA_025361325.1 Bacteroidota bacterium | reverse complement strand
TGCAACATTGTCTTCCGCATACCGGTTGGGCTAACAACAAGTGTCTTGCATGCCAAGATATGCCTTATAAAAAAGGTGGTGAACAAACGTATGATTCAATATGGATTTATCAGTACAGGTAACTTCAATGAAAGGACAGCCCAGGTATACAGTGACAGCTGTTTGCTCACTTCCGACCGGAATATTATGGCCGATGTGAACCGCATTTTCAATTACCTAGAACATCCCAAGATCAGGATGCATTACCTGGAGGCATGCAAGACACTTGTTGTTAGCCCAACCGGTATGCGGAAGACAATGTTGCAACTGGTTGGCAAAGAGATAAAAGCTGCCCGTGCAGGCAAACCGGCTTCCATTTTGCTGAAACTGAATTCTCTCAGTGACGAAGAACTGATCCAGAGCTTGTATGAAGCCGCTGCAGCCGGCGTAGAGATCAGGCTGGTTATACGCGGCATATGCTGCATGATTTCCGAAAACAGGAAGTTCAGGATACCGGTTCAGGCAATAAGTATTGTGGACGAGTATCTGGAACACGCCCGCATTCTGATCTTTCACAATGAAGGCAAAGAAAAAGTGTACATCTCCTCAGCAGACTGGATGGTACGGAATATCGACCACCGGGTAGAGGTAGCCTGCCCGATCTTTGAAAAGAACATCCAGGAGGAATTGAAGAATATACTGCAAATCCAGCTCAAGGACAATATCAAGGCAAGGATACTCGACAATGATCTCAGCAATCAGTATGTAAATCCCCGTAACACTAAAAAAATAAGAAGCCAGGTAGAAACCTATAATTATCTCTTCCGAAAATTATCCACATAGTTAACACCTCATCAGAACTGCAGTTGCATCTCGCTATTTTTGTGCCAGGTGAATCTTATGCGTGATTAGTGATAAGTGAATAAAAAATATGGCTTGAAATTAGCAGCAATCGATATTGGGAGTAATGCGGCCAGGTTATTGATCACCGAGGTTTCCGTAAATGAACACCTGGAACCTGTCTTCAACAAACTTAACCTGGTAAGGGTTCCGTTGCGGCTTGGTTTCGACGTTTTCGAATACGGCATCATCCCTAAGAACAAGATCGGTATGATCCTTCAGACCATGAAGGCGTACAAACACCTGTTGAATGCCTACGGGGTCAGCAGCAACCATATCATTGCCTGTGCCACCAGTGCCATGCGGGATGCCCGCAATGCAACAGACATCATCCGGAAGATAAAACTCGAGACAGAAATCTCTATTGATGTGATCAGCGGGGATATGGAAGCGGGCCTGATCTATGAGAACCATATTGCGGAGAACCTGGACAAGGACCATAGTTACATGTATATCGATGTTGGCGGGGGCAGTACGGAACTGTCTTTTTTCAGTAATGGCAAACTCAGTTACAAGGAATCCTTCAATATCGGCACGATACGGTTGCTAAAAGAGATGGTGAATGACAAGAGCTGGGATGACATGAAGGATACCATCAGGGCCTTCACCCGTGGCCAGCAGGAAGTGGTGGCCATTGGCAGCGGTGGTAATATCAACAAGATCTTTTCCATGAGCAAAAAAAAGGATGGTAAACCGCTTTCGCTGGAACTGCTACGGGACTATTATAAAGAACTGAGCAATGTTACCCTGGAGGAAAGGATCAACCGGTATGATCTAAGGCCCGACCGGGCCGATGTGATCGTTCCGGCACTGCTCATCTACATCAATGCCATGCGCTGGGCCGGAGCAGAAGAAGTGTATGTTCCCAAGATCGGGCTGGTGGACGGGTTGATACACCATTTGTGGGAGCAGGTCAAGTAGTTCAAGGTTGATACTGGTTAGTTGATAATCCGGAGTCTTCAACCTAAAAGCTTATACAATAATACCTGAGCCATGTAACAGCATACAGTATCAACTTTCAACTATCATTAACAACCCCGGCATACTAACCTTTATAACGTTGCGTTAGCACTTTATATGAAAAAGCTCCTATTCTTATTCATCATCCTTCCTGTTACCGCTTCCGCACAATCGCCAACACAACAAACCCCTACTCAGTTTGACCGGTTCATCAACAAGCCGGAGATAGAATGGGCTGCGTATATTAATGATACCATCCGTTTTGATAAGTTGAAACTGAATACATGGCTGTTGCAACGATTGGATAGGAACGAAATAAAAGCAACGTTTCCCGTTGGAAGCGGTTCCCCCCAGGCCAACCAGATCAGGTACCTTACAAAAAATGAGATCGACCGTGTGGATGGTCAAACTGATACGATATCAGTAACTGATTCATCAGGTAAACGGTCCAGGCAAGCAGGTATTTCCTTTACCAGGTTCAATAAGGCGTTGAATACATTGACAGATGTTATTCAGATCCTGTATGTTGAGAAAGGATTACTGAAAAGCTATATACCCTGGGTGGCCACCATGATACCTGTGATAACAAGCACTGGATACTACCTGGGGGATGGCGATCTTTTCAGTTCCTGTTTTAACTTCAATTACATAACTGCATCAGGCAGCCGGGATAATACATTCTTCCTTTCCCGGACCAGGAGAAATCTACGACTTGATTCTTTTGATGTAAAAAGCAAACTGAAGGAATTATATGGCAGGAACCTGGTGCAGACGCTCTGGCCGTATGTATTGAGAAACAGGATTCGGGTGTTTTCACCGGAAAAGAACAGGTTATTGAAGGCAGCAGAGATCAATAGCAGCCTGGTTAATGAAACGGAAGTGTCTATCCCTGTCTATGATTTGGAAGGGAATCTGGTCAAAAACCAAAAGGTAGTTCATGGAGAATTGTCACCTGATGTATTTACCAAAGTGGAATTGATACAGGACTGGTATTACGACAAGACCCTGAATATGGTCTTTGCCATCAATAAGCAACTGGTGCTGTTTGCTAAGAAATGGATACAAACAGGCGAAACGCAGGAAGCAAGCCCGGTTCTGACCCTCACATTTTAATAATTTCTTTCTACATTTACACCAGCGAAGCACGGGGAATAGTTTTATGCTGATGCAATGCCGGCTCCGGTACGCTAATTACCAATCTTAAATCCCCAGCCATGTCTGTCAATAAGCAAATAAAGAAGGTTACCACCAATACCCTGCTTAAAATGAAGTCGTCCGGGGAGAAGATCTCCATGATCACCGCGTATGATTTTTCGTTTGCCCGGATATTCGATGAGGCGGGAATTGATATAATCCTGGTAGGTGACAGTGCCAGTAATGTAATGGCCGGGTTCGAAACCACCCTACCAATTACACTCGACCAGATGATATATCACGCGCAATCGGTGGTACGTGGCATCGACCGCTGCCTGGTTGTGGTGGATATGCCTTTTGGCTCATATCAGTCCAACTCAGAGATCGCGCTTGCCTCTGCAATCCGCATTATGAAAGAGACGGGAGGTCATTCCATCAAACTGGAGGGCGGAGAGGAAGTACTGGATTCCATCAAAAAGATAGTGGGTGCAGGCGTGCCTGTCATGGGACACCTGGGGCTGACACCGCAAAGCATTTATCAATTCGGTACCTACACCGTTAGGGCAAAAGAGGAAGTGGAAGCAGAAAAATTAAAGAAGGATGCACTTCTATTACAGTCGGCGGGCTGCTTTGCCATCGTCCTGGAAAAGATCCCCGCCTTACTGGCTAAGCAGGTTAGTGAAACCCTGCATATTCCAACTATCGGTATCGGGGCGGGCATGCATTGCGACGGCCAGGTTTTGGTCATGCATGATATGCTGGGCATTAATACGGAATTCAAACCCAGATTCCTGAGGCAATACCTGAACATGCACGAACAGATTACCAGTGCCGTAAAACAATATGTGATGGATGTGAAGAACAGGGATTTCCCGAATGAACAGGAACAATACTAACCGGGTATCACTTTTAATTGGATGTACTTTCCCCGGAAAATCATGATCATCGTAACTTTATCCGTATCAAAAAACAATATTCCGGTTATGAAGGATATACTCAATAAGTTTAAGTTAAAGCCAGTTAACCCGGGCGTTTCAACCGGTCTTGCCTGGATAAAAAGCAAAGGTGAAAAACTGCATTCCTGGTCGCCCGTAGATGGCAAACTGATCGCTTCGGTGACCGGTGCAGATACGAAGAGCTATGAAACAGTGCTTCTAAAAGCCCGGCAAGCTTTTATGGAATGGCGTAACTGGCCAGCTCCAAAAAGAGGCGAGGTCGTTCGACAGGCAGGTGAGGCTTTCCGGGAGAATAAAATGGCACTCGGCAGACTGGTAAGTTATGAGATGGGCAAGAGCCTGCAGGAAGGTTTGGGTGAAGTGCAGGAGATGATCGATATCTGCGATATGGCCGTAGGCCTTTCCCGCCAGCTATACGGACTTACCATGCACAGTGAAAGGCCGGGACACAGGATGTATGAACAATATCACCCGCTGGGTATTGTAGCGGTGATATCCGCTTTTAATTTCCCGGTTGCCGTTTGGAGTTGGAATAGCATGCTGGCATGGGTTTGCGGGGATGTTTGTATCTGGAAGCCGAGTGAAAAGACCCCATTATGTGCCATAGCCTGCCAGCATATTATTCAGGAAGTTTTTCGCAAGAATAATGTACCTGAAGGAGTCAGTAATATCCTGGTCGGAGGCAGGGAGGTTGGAGAATGGATAAGTCATGATACCCGCATTCCATTGGTCTCAGCAACAGGCAGCACACGCATGGGCAAGGTGGTGGGTGCTGCCGTTGGCGGGCGCCTAGGTAGAAGCCTGCTTGAACTCGGGGGCAATAATGCCATCATTATTAGCGCTGCTGCCGACCTTGATATGGCCCTTATAGGTGCAGTTTTTGGTGCCGTGGGTACTGCAGGTCAGCGATGTACTTCCACCCGCCGGTTAATCATACAAGATAAAGTATACAATAAATTCAGGGAAAAACTTGTTAATGCATATGCACAATTAAAGATCGGCAACTCGCTGAACAGCAGGAACCATGTAGGGCCCCTGATCGATAAAGATGCTGTAAAGTTGTACCTGGATGCCATAGAGAAATGCAAAGCGGAAGGGGGCAACTTCCCCGTGGAGGGAGGATTACTGAAAGGGAGGGGGTTTGAAAGCGGTTGTTATGTACGGCCATGCATTGCGGAGGTGAAGAACAGTTATTCGATCGTTCAGCACGAAACCTTTGCTCCTATCCTGTATCTCATGAAATACAGGACCATCGATGAAGCCATAGAGATGCAGAATGATGTTCCACAGGGCCTTTCATCTGCCATTATGACCAAGAACCTGAAAGAGGCTGAACGTTTTCTTTCCCATTCGGGAAGTGACTGCGGTATCGCCAATGTGAATATCGGAACTTCAGGTGCAGAGATTGGTGGTGCATTCGGCGGAGAAAAAGAGACCGGAGGTGGCAGGGAAAGTGGCAGTGATGCGTGGAAAGTGTATATGCGAAGACAGACTAATACTATAAACTATTCTGATAAATTACCCCTTGCACAGGGCATACAGTTTGATTTATAGGAAGCATGAACATTAACCATCCAATTATGAAAAAGCTAATAGCTTCAATAATTCTCACAGGCATGCTTTTATTTGCCAAAGCGCAGATCAAAGTGGGCATAGCAGGGGGAGTCAGCCAATCCACTATAGTTGAAACGAACACTTTACCAGGCTGGAACAGTATAAAGAACAATTATTCATGGGTACAGGGTGTTCATGGAGGTATCTTTGCTCAGATACCAGTGAATAAAAAAGGTAGCCTTGTCTTTGAACCGGCCGTGATATATTTTAATAAAGGAAGAAAATACTTTCAAAAGTTCGACACATCCTACAATGTACCTGCCAAGGACTCCAGTTTTAAACAACAGCTGAATTATATAGATATTCCCCTGAACCTGTTATTAAAATTCCGACTGAGTAATAATACCAGTTGCTTCTTTGGCGGGGGGCCTTATGCTTCCTTTTTCTTCAACGGATCTGAGAATTCGGTTATTAATTTCAAGGACCCTGCCAATTATCCATCGCAAACTATTATCAACAAGGACCTTCCGGTTGGAAAGGCGCCAGGTAAATATGCCACTATGGATTACGGTGCTACAGTCACCGCAGGTGTTGAGTTCGGGAGGGTCATGCTAAGGGCCAGTGCCAGCCAGAGCCTTGCAGATATGTACCAGGCAGTTTATTATAAGGGCAGTTTCAGGAACCGTGTAATCAGTATTACGCTTGGCGTTACGCTAGGCACATTGACTGAACCTGTTACACAAAAGAAGATTAAGGATACCACTGCACAGAAGCCTAGGAAATTATCAGACAGCACTACGCACAAGATCAAAAAGCTACATGAACAGAAGGCTCAAAAGTCTAAAATAATCGAGGACAGGGACGGAGATGGCGTACCGGATAAACTGGACAAATGTCCGGATGTGAAAGGCCCTGCTTCGAACAAAGGATGCCCGCTTCCGGATATTGACACGGACGGAGATGGAATACCGGACAGCCAGGATAAATGTCCAACAGTAAAAGGACTGGCCAGGTACAACGGATGTCCGATGGTTGATACGGACGGAGATTATATTCCGGATGATGAGGATCTTTGTCCGACTGTGCCGGGAGTTTACAGGTATCATGGATGTCCTATACCGGATTCAGACAGTGACGGAGTCAATGATGAAATTGATCGTTGCCCGCATGTACCCGGACTGAAATCAAATCACGGTTGTCCACTTTCAATTGATACCCAGGTGAGCAACACTTTCGATACGGCATGCTATACCGCTTATTTTGAATTCAATGTTTCTAACTTGGAAAGCCAGGCATTTAACCTGCTGGAGCAATTAGTGAGGAAATTAAAGACCAATGAGAAACTGGAAGTTACCATAAAAGGTTATACGGATAATGTAGGCAGTGACGCCGCCAACAATAGATTATCGGCAGACCGGGCACAGGTGGTGGCCGATTATATTGCCAGTTTCTATATTGGCAGAAACAGGCTTCATGTTGCATCATATGGCAAATTATTCCCTGTGGTGGATACCAATATTGCTTCAGAACAATGGAAGAACAGGAGGGTGGAAATATGTATGTATATCAGGAAATAAATTCCAAAAACAGGAACATTTTGTAAAAAAAGTATAATACGTGATGAATGGCATGGTATGTATTGTCAGTAGGCTTATTTTCGCTTAAAATAAACATATACATATATGAATAAATTTTCAAGGTTATGTTTTCTTGCTTTAACGTTCAGTTTAGGGGTGTTTGCCCAGAAAGAAGATGTTCCCAAAGGTTGGCATATGATGGATAGGGCAACCAGCGGATATTATGGCGTAAGTGCCGATAAGGCTTATGAATTCATAAAGGCTAAAAAACTTAAAAGTAAGACAGTGATTGTGGCCGTAATCGACAGCGGTATTGATACCCTGCAGGAGGATCTGAAAGATATATTATGGACAAACCCCAGGGAAATACCGGGTAACGGAATAGATGATGATCATAACGGTTATGTGGATGATATACATGGCTGGAACTTCATTGGCGGTAAGGATGGGCGTAATGTTAAGGAAGACAGTTATGAGGGTGCCAGGGTATATCATACCCTGAAGGCAAAATGGGGTGATAAGGAAGTAAATGTGGAAAATTTGAATCCTGAGGACAAAGCAGAATATGCTATATTTAAGAAGGCAGAAGCGAAGGTATTAGGCGACGGAGGAGGGAGTGGTGGCCTCGACATCGTGATCTTGAAACAGGTAAAGGTTAACCTGGTGAAAAGTGACAGTATTTTAAAGATAGCGCTTGGAAAAGAGATTTACACCGGTAAGGAACTGGATACCTATGTAGGCAAAACGACTGATGAAAAAAGAGCAAGGTCTACATTGCTTGGATTAATGAAAGGTAATGATGCCCTCGACCAGACCAACAAGGATTTTCTGGATGGCCTATCGGAATATATTGACGGGGAGTCCAGAAAAGAAGAATCCAGGAATACTCCGCCAAAACCCTACAGGAAGGAAATTGTAGGGGACGATGAAACAAACCTGAATGACCGTAATTACGGAAATCATGATATCATGTCTGCCACACCCATGCACGGGACACATTGTGCCGGAATCATTGGTGCCATCAGGAATAATGGAAAGGGAATGGATGGCATAGCCGACAATGTACGTATAATGATGGTTCGGGCAGTTCCTGACGGAGATGAACACGACAAGGATATTGCCAACGCCATCCGCTATGCTGTTGATAATGGCGCACAGGTGATCAGCATGAGTTTTGGCAAAGATTTTTCACCGCAAAAACAATGGGTGGATGATGCTTTCCGCTATGCGGAGAGCAAGAATGTATTACTGGTGCATGCAGCCGGCAATGATTCCAAGAATGTGGATACGGCAGATAATTTTCCCAACCCTGTTTACATCAATGGAAAAGGAAGAGCCGGTAACGTCATTACTGTTGGCGCTAGTGGCGATCCAAAAGCTGGTGGACTTGTAGCTTCATTTAGTAATTACGGTAAAAAGGAAGTGGATGTATTCTCACCCGGTGTAAAGATCTACTCGACCCTGCCAGGTAGCACTAATTATGGCAATTTACAAGGTACAAGCATGGCATGTCCGCTGGTTGCCGGCATAGCAGCATTGACTTTGGAATACTTTCCGAACCTTAGCGCCAGACAGCTTAAATATATAATTGAAAAATCGGTACAGGTACCTGATATGAAAGTTAAGAAACCAGGAACAGATGAAATGGTCAACCTGTCTGATATTTCAAAATCTGGTGGTATTGTAAACGCATATGAGGCCCTTAAATTGGCAAGCACCATCAAGGGAGAAAGAAACCAGATGAAGGAAGTGCTGCCAAAACCAAAACTGGTAAAAAAGAAAAAAGCCTGATCTTAAATTAAAGTCCATTTTAAGAAATGGACCTTTTTTTATTTTAGTACTAAGTACCATGTCAAAACCTCCACACGGGGATTATCCCGTTTTCTTTCAAAAATATATCGACCAGGTCAGGGAAGAGGACCTCATGATCGCTTTCCGAGAGCAGTTGCCCATAATCGGGAATTTCATATCATCCATAAGTGAAGAACAATCATTCTTTGCCTATGCTGAAGGCAAATGGACGCTAAAGGAATTGTTGCAGCATGTCATTGATACCGAGCGTATCTTCAATTACAGGGCACTCTGCATTGCCCGACATGAAAAAGTTTCCATGCCTGGTTTTGATGAGGATCAGTATGCTGCCCATTCAAATGCAAACAGACGGACCTGGTATAGCATGGGGAAAGAATTCCAGGTTGTAAGACAGGGGACGGAAGCATTATTCGACAGTTTTTCACAGGAAGCAATGTCTTCCATTGGCACATCCAATGGTAAACCGATAAGTGTTGCCGCCATTGGTTTTATCACTGTCGGGCATTTCTATCATCATAGACAGATCGTGAAAGAACGTTACCTGTAAGACTGGTAATCTCTATTTTTAATATCATATTATGATTGACCCTGTCCCACAGGGAACAGGGTGAGTCATAGAATTTCCCGGGTTTAATTCTTGATCAGTTTACAGGCGGAGATGCCATCCTTTCTGATAAGCTCCATGATATTCACTCCGGACGGAAGTGCTCCAAGATCTTTGAGCACAACGATATTATCTCCAGACTGCAATTGAACAACATATTGTATGATCTTATAACCTTGCCAATGATGTCATATCGTATAGTATTAATAATTTTTGAGTATAAGGTAAGGATGTGTAACCTTCCCTGTTTTTAAGACAGTACAAAATTAGACTCAAATGAGTAATTTTAAACTGTCAAAATATGAAAAAACAAAGAATCTCCGAGACACAGATTGTGTCAATTTTAGCCCAGTATGAAGGCGGAAGAGAAGCCTTCGATGTATGTCGGGAATATGGCATCAGTAAAGCCACCCTTTACAACTGGCGCAAAAAGTACAGTGGGATGGATTCCTCCCATGTCAAAGAGTTAAAAGCCTTACAAGACGAGAACAGGAGGCTAAAACAGATGTATGCAGAACTGATGCTTGATCATCA
>JANYAL010000287.1 GCA_025361325.1 Bacteroidota bacterium | reverse complement strand
CAGGATATGCTCATCTTTTAAGACCTTTTGCTTTACATCGATGGAAGCCTGCACGATGCTCTTTATTTTATCCATAAACCCAGTATTTAATATTTATTATTAACCCTATGTTAGTTCAGATCTTCCAGGTGGTCAGACCATAGTCAACAAATGAATATTTCTTCACATCACCGCCAAAGGATTTCAGGGCATCAATAACGGCATAGCGCGTGTTGAGCGGGCAGTAAAAGATCATGAACCCACCACCGCCCGCACCGCTGATCTTGCCACCTGTTGCGCCGGTATGCATGGCGGCATCATAGATGGCATCGATACTGCTGTTGCTGATATTGGCGGCCATCCTTCTCTTTTGCTGGAACCCGTAATCCAGTATCCTGCCTATTTCATCCAGCCTGCCTGTAAGCAACGCTTCCTTCATCATCCGTGCCTGTTCCTTCAACTGGTGCATGGCATCAATGCTTTTTTCATTCTTCTCATTCACGTTCTTCACCTGCTCTTTGATGATCATGGCACTTTCCCGCGAAGTGGCTGTAAAATACAGCACCAGGTTATTTTCCAACTCATGCAGGTATTCCGGTTTTATACGCAGGGGGTTCACGATCACTTTGTCATCGGCATAGAACTCCATAAAATTCACACCGCCAAAGGTGGCGGCATACTGGTCCTGTTTTCCCCCCGCCAGTTGCAGGTCGAGCCGTTCGATGTCAAAAGCATAATGGGCCAGTTCATATTCTCCCAAAGGCAGTTTATACATTTCGGCAAAAGCGCCCAGTATACTCACTACAAGCGTAGATGAAGTGCCCAGCCCCGAACCGGCTGGTGCATCTACAAAGGTGGACAACCGAAATCCGGACCTGGCAATCTTAAAATCCTTCTGGACGCGGTTATAGACCCCTTTCAGGAGGTCGAGCGTACCGTCTATGGGCAATTCAGATGCCCAGTTGAACTGTTGCATTTCCTTTCTGTCCAGCGCTTCCACGATGATCTGGTTATCGACAAGCGGTTCTATGGTAGCATAGGCAGAAAGGGAGATGGTGGCATTCAATATGGCACCCCCGTACTGGTCACTGTACGGACTCACATCCGTACCTCCTCCGGCAAGGCCGATACGCAGGGGGGCTTTACTTCGGTAGATCATAATCAGTGTTAAAGCGGCAATTTACTTACTATTGGCAACTTCAAGGATTGTTTCAGTGAGTTTTGTCCAGCTGAACCTTTTCTTTTCATCCCGAAGCCCTGGCAGGAAATATTCCCTGCCTTTTTCAAAATAAGTTGTTATCCTTTCAGCCAATGAAGCCGCATTGGGTTCTGCCACCAGTCCCGACCGGCCATCCGTGATCAGGGAAGGCAGACTACCAACATTGGTAACAATCATAGGTAATTCAAAATGATAGGCGAGGGGGGTGACCCCACTCTGCGTGGCACTGCGGTATGGCTGCACCAGTACATCGGCGGCACAGAGATAGTTCCTAACTTCATTATCCGGTATGAAATCAGTATGCAGGATCAGGCTTTCTTCTATACCCAGCCTGGCAATAAGGTCATCATAAACCTTTTTATCTTCATAGTATTCCCCTGCGACAAGCAATTTGATGCGTGGCAAACGCAGTAACTTATCATCCTGCTGAACTTCCTGCAAAGGAACATCCTTCAATAATTTCATAGCCTCCAGCAATATGTCAAGGCCTTTGTATTTGCGTATAAAACCAAAGAACAATATGATTCTTGACCCGGTTTCAATATGCAGCTTCTTACGTGCTTCTTCCTGGCTGATGATGTCTCCGAAATTATCATAAAGCGGGTGTACGACCTGCCGGGCGGGTTTATGTTTCGTGAACAACCGCAGGTCCTGCATGACCTTTTCACTCATGGTGATGAATGCGTCTACAGGCTTGATGAAATAACGGGTGAACCACCTGTCGCCAAAACGTTTCTCATGTGGCAAAATATTATCTGCGAGGCAGACAATCCGGGTATGCCCGTTCTTTTTGATGATACGTAATATGGTTCCGAGGCAGGGCCCCAGTAAGGGCAACCAGTATCGTACAATGACGAGGTCGGGTCCTGTCTTTTTCAATTCCCGCCCCACGAATAACCAGTTGAAGGGATTCATGGAATTGATCCGGGTATGAATGTCAAGTCCAGCCGGGGCAGGCTCCGTTGTGTATTGTGTGGCGCCGGGGAATAAGAACCCCGGGTATTGCAGCGAGAAGGAATAGATACATACCTTATATCCCTGTTTCATGAATTCCCTGGCGAGCCTTTCATTGAAAGAACGTAGTCCGCCCCGCAATGGGTATGCCGGACCGATGATCACGATATTTTGGTACGATGAAACCAACAATGAATAACTATAATAGAAAGTTCTGCTTACAGAAGAAATGCGAAAACTTCAGGTATATGCATCTCTCTTTTTTTCTCCTCCTTCTCAGCGAACCCGAAGGTATCTTTGCCCGCTTAGCCAGCCTACAGACCAGTTTTTGATTCAATCAGGTAACTATTTCTTTCAACGGCATTCCTGGATATCAATTCTCCTATAAACCCTGCCAGGAACAATTGTGTTCCAATGACCAGTGAAATGATGCCTACATAGAACAAAGGCCTTTCGGTCATGTTGTATTTCTGGAAGGCGAATTTGGCAACACCCAGGTAGGCCCAGATGCACAGACCCCCGAAGAATACAATACTACCCCACAACCCAAAAAAATGCATGGGCCGCTTGCCGAACTTACCCACAAAGAATATGGTCATCAGGTCCAGGAAACCATTGACGAAACGACTCCACCCAAACTTGGTGACCCCGTATTTCCTGGGGCGGTGTTCCACCACTTTTTCACCTATCTTCCTGAAGCCTGCCCATTTGGCCAGCACCGGAACATAGCGGTGCATCTCCCCATATACTTCTATGCTCTTCACCAATTTATTGTTGTAGGCTTTGAGTCCGCAGTTAAAATCGTGCAATTTTATCTTACTCATCTTCCTTGCAACCAGGTTAAACAATTTGGAAGGTATATTCTTGGTGAACGTATTGTCGTACCGTTTCTTCTTCCAGCCGCTTACCATATCATAATCCTCCTCCAGGAGCATTTTCCGCAGTCCGGGTATCTCATCCGGACTGTCCTGCATATCCGCATCCATGGTAATCACCACATCTCCCTGTGCCGCGCGGAATCCTTCATTCAGGGCTGCGCTTTTACCGTAATTCCTGCGGAATTTTATGCCTTTTATATTCGGATTATCCGCGCGGAGCTGTTCTATTACTTTCCAGGACCTGTCGGTACTGCCATCATCGATATATAGTATCTCATAGGTGTAGTGGTTTGCCTGCATCACCTTTTCGATCCAGGCGGATAACTCCGGCAAGGATTCTTCCTCGTTCAGTAAGGGTATGACGATCGACAGGTCCATAACTAAATGTTTCTTTTTCTGAGGAGTAAAGATACAGAAGCAGTAACTACCGCACCAATGATGAGGTATCCGAAGATGGCCGTAGACACCAGCATGACGTTATAAAAGTCCTTTGCTTTTTCCATATTTGTATTGATCTCAGCAGGAGTGCTGTTTCCTTTGCTCAGCATCTCGGCTTTGTAGGCTTCTGCCATTTGCTCCTTGAACTCGGGGTGCATCCTGTTAAATATATATGTGAACAGCACCATAGTCAGCGTGACCACCACAAAACACCTGAACCCCTCCAGGAAGAACCGCCCGAACTTGTTTTCATGTACACCCGAACGGGAATAGGTTACCAGGGTCCATACAATACCAGCAGCATAGGCTATATATATGATGTATTGAACCGGACTTTCATAAGGCAATTTACTGTAATACACCAACAGGGAAAGGACTACCATTACGAGTCCGGTGATCATCCCCTTTTTAGTTGCATTCAGTTTTTGTAACATGTTCAGTTGTTCAGGCAGATCTTATTCTTGTTGATGATACCGATCACTTTCCCTTTCAGATGCTTTCCTATAAAGGGGGAATTCTTAGACCTTGAAAGTATATTCTTTTTTTCAAAGATAAATTCGGCACCCGGGTCAAATATGGTCAGTATGGCCGGTTCTCCTTCCTGGATCAACGGCACCGGCAGACCATAGATATTACGTATTTGTACCGTCTGCATGTCCACGAAACGGTGTAAATCCAAACCCAGGGAATTCACTACGGGGAACATGGTCTCCAGGCCGATCATTCCTGACCTGGCATATTCAAATTCGCAGGTCTTGCCGTCCCAATCCTGCGGCAGGTGATGGGATGCCAGATAGTCGATAGACCCTTC
>JANYAL010000271.1 GCA_025361325.1 Bacteroidota bacterium | reverse complement strand
TATACCTGCTTTCCTGGCAGAACATAAGATCCCGGGAGGCAACTTCAGCGAGAATGACCTGGCGAAAGAACTGAACCAGGTTATAGAGAGCGGATTTGGACTAAAGAACATCGTGCAAAGCCTGCAGAATTACCAGGTCTATCTTAATATTGCGGAAATTGAGAAACAGGGTAAGAACCTCAATGATGTAAGGCAGGCAGTCATTAGAGCATTGAAGGAAAAAATATATATCAACAATGCCTTTGCAACAGATGCCATTGAACAGACCACACTACCCCAGCCGCAAAAGCAGATGTTGGTGAACGGGTATAATCCAAAGCGGAGCGGGGATGTGGAATTCACCATACGTTCGGGATATTTTGACGGCGGCAATAAGGGTACAACACATGGCCTTTGGAATCCGTATGATGCGCATATACCTTTGTTATGGTATGGATGGAACATTAAACCCGGAAAGACAAACCGGGAGACCTTTATGACGGATATTTCACCCACCCTTGCTGCCATACTGCAGATACAAATGCCCAGCGGCAGTATAGGGCATGTCATACAGGAAACTGTTCGTTAGTAACATCGCCTTGTATCCGTGTTTGGCCCGGACCCCAATGATGTACTCATTGATAATGGTACCTACTGTATGTTGGCTGCCGGTGAAGGATGTGGATCAATTAATGGTAAAAGACTGAAAAGACAGGTGATTACATTCCTTTGAACAGATCTACCAATACAGCAGTCCAGCCTGTTTGATGACTGGCGCCTAAGCCCCTGGATGAATCCCCGTGAAAATATTCATGAAATAAGAGAAGGTCTTTGTTCTCAGCTTTGGTATAAAACCAATTGTAATTACCATGTACCGGACGATCTCCAGCAGGTCCTTTTTCAAAAACAGAAAGGAGTCTTTCTGTCAGACCTTTAGCTAATTCCGTTAAATTCACAAAATTACCGGACCCTTTTGGGTATTCGGTCTGTACGGTATCACCATAGAACAATCCGTATTTCTTTATGGCCTTGATGATGAGATAATTGATGGGCATCCATACCGGTCCACGCCAATTACTGTTGCCGCCGAACATACCTGAGATGGAATCTCCGGGGTTATATTCAATGCTGTACGTGGTGCCTTTCAGGGTAATACTGTATGGATGGTCTTCATGATACTTCGATAATGCCCTGATACCGCCTGGAGATAAGAATTCAGATTCATCCAGCAGTTTATCGAGAATCTGGATCAATCTTTCTTTGTGTACCAGGGAAAGGAGGATACACTGGTCGTCGCTTTGCTGTTCATTGGGCAGGTATTTATGGTTGGCCACCCGGTATGATTTGAACCAATCCATTCTCTTTTTGAAATCCTTCAATTTCACCAGGAATACCGGGTCAATAACGGAAACAGCAAATAGCGGGGCGATGCCAACCACAGAACGGACTTTCATCGGTATTGTACTGCTATCGTTCAGGCAAAGCACATCATAGAAGAAATCATCCTGGTCGTTCCACAATCCCATTTCGTTGAGCGCTTCGGCAATGATTACGAAGTGTTCATAGAATTTTGTGGCTGTATGTTCAAAAGCATCATCATGTACCGATATTTCAAGGGCAATATCCATCATATTCAGGGCGTACATGCCCATCCAGCTGGTTCCATCTGCCTGTTCCAGGGATATCTCGTCCGGTAGCTGGATGTTGCGGTTGAAGACCCCTATATTATCAAGTCCCAGGAAACCACCCTCGAAAATGCCATTACCGTTACGGTCTTTTCTATTGATCCACCAGGTGAAATTGATCATGAGTTTTTGAAAGATCATTTTCAGGAAATGAATGTCGCCGGTACCACAGTTCTCCTTTTCATTGAGATATACATGCCAGGCAGCAAAAGCATGTACCGGTGGATTAACATCACCGAAGTTCCATTCATAAGCAGGTATTTGCCCCTGGGGGTTCATATACCATTCCCGGGTGAGCAGGATCAACTGGTGTTTGGCAAATTCGGGGTCTATGATACCCACAGCAATACAATGAAAAGCCGTATCCCAGGCGGCATACCAGGGATATTCCCATTTGTCCGGCATCAGAATGATATCCTGGTTCTTAAGGTATTTCCATTGGTTGTTGCGTCCGGTCATCCTGGTCTGTGAAATGGGTGTAATACCATCGTCGCTGTTGAGCCAGCGTTCCACATCAAAATGATAGAATTGCCTGTTCCATAACAGGCCAGCAAAGGCTTGTCGCTGTATATTCACCTGGTCTTCGGTCATGCCCGGTATTTTGAATGAACGGTAAAATTCATCTGCCTCATTCTTTCGAAGACCGAATATTTGCTCGAAGTCGACAGGGAAAGGAACATCAGTAGCCTGGCTGGTAAGCCTCAAAAAGATAGTTTGAGAACTGTTTGCCTCTACGGTCAGGTAATAAACCGGTGCGAATTTGGTACCTTGTTTCTTACCAGTGAGCGCGTCCATATTCCGGCCATGTATGATAGCATCATGAAAGGCATCCTTTACAAAAAAGGAATCATTGGGGATAGCAAACAGTTTTTCAGTATTGGTCTCATTCTCTGTGAACAGTTCCAGCCCTGCATTCCGGAAATAAAAAAAATATTCGCCCAGTAAATCATGCGACGCCTTTACTGCACCCGGACCGTTCAGGGCTATTACGGGTTTATGTGCTTCACCGGAATATTGCCAGCGGTTGTAAAAAAGTAAAGTAGGCAATACCGTAATCGGAGCCGCTTCATGATAACGGTTCACGATCTCAATTTTGATGAAAATGTCCTCAGCATCCTGCTTTGCATATTCCACATATACATCAAAATAACTATTGTCATTGAATATGCCTGTGTCCAGTATCTCGTATTCAGGATCCATCCGTGTAAGGTTCCTGTTGGTGTTCAGAAGCGCTTCATAGGGAAATTCCTGCTGGGTGTACTTGTACAGATACTTCATGTAATAATGGGTGGGTACATTATCAAGGTAATAATACAATTCCTTAACATCTTCTCCATGGTTGCC
>JANYAL010000200.1 GCA_025361325.1 Bacteroidota bacterium | reverse complement strand
TGGGCATGGCCACAGGGTTGCTGATAAAGGGATTGTCCAGCCAGGTGGAGGGCGACCATACATAATTGGTGCTGCCGGTAGCCTGCAATTGCAGGGGCTGCCCAAGTACCACCAGCGTGTCCCTGGGGCCGGCATCTGCTTTTATCTTGAATACATTCACCAGCAAGGTATCTCTTCCCGGTTTGGGGCAGCCAAGCGTATCCCGTACGGTTACAATATAGCGAACACTTGCGAAGGGTTTCACGGAAACCGGGTTGGGGATGTTGGTGGCAGTCAGGAAAGCCGCAGGACTCCAGGAATAGCTGCTGCCTCCCGTAGCATTCAGCTGAACAGAATTGCCGAAACAAATGGCCTGGTCCGGACCGGCATTGGCAGGCGGATAAGCAATAGGGTTTATCCTAATAGAAGCATTGGATACACACTTACCAATATTGGCGGTTACCAAGTAATTGGTCAGCTGAACGGGGGTGGCGATAGGATTCTTTAGCGTGGGATCGTTTAATGTATTACCGGCCGGGTTTTCGGTCCACTGGTATTTCAGTCCGTCACTCACGATGCGCAATACCACCCCATCACCGGTGCAAATGGTAGTATCGGGCGGCGTTAGGAGGGTCACAAATAACTTCACATTCACATGTACGGAATCAGTTCCAATACAGCCGTTGGGGTCGGTGAGCATTACATGGTACGTGGTGGGTACCTGTGGGTTCACCAGGGGGTTCGCGATGTTTACACTGCTGATATTGTAATTGGGGCTCCATAGAAAGCTACCCGTTCCTACAGCATTAAGCTGCAGGGTGTCAATGAAACAGATCAGGGTATCATGCGTTACCGTTAAAGGAGGTTTGTCGAGGATGGTGATGGTGGTATCGATGGTCTTGATACAGCCCTTGCTGTTGCCTACAATAAATTCAACTGTGTAACTGCCGGTATTGGCATACGTGTGTGTGGAGTTTTGCAGGATAGAGCCATTGGAGGGTGAATTGGGATCGCCGAAGGTCCAGCTCCAGGAATTCACAACACCGTAGGTAGTGGTGGTGAGATCAGTGAACTGGATGGCGGTGTTTTTGCATTGTCCCGCTACCCGAAGCCCGGCAAAAAACCCCGGGTAAACTTTTACAATGGCGGTGGCCGAATCGGAACACTGCAGGTTTCTGTTCACCACCAGTTTGAGTGTATAACTTCCTGTATCGGCATAGGTATGGGTAGGCGCTGGCGCATTGTCCGTGCTGCCGTCACCAAAATCCCAGTAGTAAGTAACGATATTATTGGAATTACCCTGGTTCGAAAAACTCTCTGTGAAACCGTCGCAACTGTAATACACGGGGTCCAGCTTGGGCTTGGTGGAATTGCAGTCTGCAACCTGTATGTGTAGTGATTTCCTCACTTCCGCTTTCTTGGTAGTAGTGCCCCTTATATATTCGCTGACCACTACCGTAACCACATAGATCCCCGAGCCGGGCGCTATACCGCTCACAATGCCGGTTTGGTGATTGATATTAACACCCGATCCCATCGGTTGATATCCGGAAAAGGGAACCTGGTACACAACCTCAATAAAAGGGGGATTGGAAGCCGGATTAGGCGCAGGTGACGTGCTGTTGCCCCCTGTATAAGCCGGGGCAAAATTATATACCAGGGAATCATTATCCACGTCCGTGGCGCTGAAATCGAAAGTGAAATAACTGCTCTGGCATATGATAGCTGTATCATTCTGTGCAAAACGTGCACTGTTGTTCATTTCCGCACCGGGAATGGAATTACCCGGAATGGTCACCGTCCAGGTTTCTCCTACACTGTTGGAGGGGGGCGCCAGGTTCACAATGGAGGAGATACGGCAACATCGCTGGTAGGCTACAATATATCCACCCGGGATCGACGGAAGCTCCTGCTCGGTCTGGTACGTGGTGATCTTGTAGCAGATGGTTGGTATATTACTGATGCAGGGATGACATTGCTGACTGCTGCAGTTCTGGATATTTGATGAGTCACTGAAAGTAACCGGGATTGTATAGAGAAGCTGGTGCGTTGCCGCATCAAAAAGCGAGAAGTTGATGGTGGCTTCAAACTGACCCGAATTCAGGTCACAGGCCGTATAGAACTTCATGGTGATCCTGTACTTGTTGGTATTGGGTAAACTGCCCGGGCCCAGGTATTCATAAAACATCCATCCGCCCTTGGTATGATTGGCCATCAATTCCTTAAAAGAGAACAGGGATAATATGATAAGGATGAAATATTTCTTCATGGAGTCCTGCCATCTGGTTTCAGATCTAAAATTAACGATAAATGCTGCCTTTATTGTTAAGAGCCCGTTTAATTTATTTCTATAACAGGGTTAATTGTAATGTAACAGTAGGTATTGCCCGGTGGTTTTGGATGACGGTATAGACTTTGATCGGGAGATACGATATCCTGGAAATGCAAGGGTAGTACAAGTGATGCATTAAAACGGACCAATGATCTCTTCAATGAATTTCAGTATGGCATGATTTACTTTCTCCGCCTCTTCCAGCATCCCCATATGAGCACTGTGGCGAAGGATACAAACTTCCGACCGTTGGGGAATATGGCATTGCTGCAAACTGTGTTCAAAAGAAACTGCTGTATCCTGTTCACCCATGATGAAGAGTACAGCACCTTTGAAGTCTTTCAACACATGCGTTCTGTCGGGCCGCTCAATCATGGCCTGGTAATAACTGATCAAAGCTTCGGAACTGAAGTTTTCCCCCTTTGCTATCAGTGCCTCAATGATTTCACCATGCTCCATTGACCATGCTCCCCCAAACAGCCCCGGTTTACTCATTTTCAAAAACTCATAGGCTCCGTTCCTTTTAATAAAGTCAATTGATTTGCGCCTAACCTGTTTCCGTTCTTCACTGTCGGCATAAGCCGAGGAATGCACCAGCCCGAAGGATGAAAGCCATTCAGGATACTTTTCTGCAAATGCGAGGGTGATGTGGCCGCCCATGCTGTGGCCCAGTAATACCACCCCCTCAGCCCCCTGAAGCGGGGACCCGAAGCCCTCCAGGGTACAGATCTCTTTTATCACTTCGGCCATACCTTCAATGCTCATATCGGGGAGCAATTCAGAATGGCCGCTGCCCGGCAGATCGGGGATAATGAGGCGGAAATGTGCTTTCAGACATTCAGCCTGGCTGCTCCAGATGCTGCCATCCTCCCCGAAACCATGCAACAACAGAAGGGGCTTACCGCTGCCTGCAACATGATAAAAGATCGAAGATGAACCATACTGGAAAGATCTTGATTCCATTTTATAAGATTACACGAATGATGACGAATTACACCAATTGTCTCCAAAACATAAATCCCAACATGCTACATGCCAAACCTTCTGAACGCCAAAGCTCCTGAAACTTCAAACCCGCTTAACCTCCCACCACTTCACCCAACTCCGGTACATCAGCAATGCTACCAGGGGTAACAATCCGTTATTCATCTGTTGAGGCAGGAAGAACCAGGCCCCGAGCAGGATAGCCATCGTTGTGGCATTGATCCCATAGTACCATTTCACCCATTTCTTATTGCTGTTGACAAAGAAGGCCAGTATGAAATGAGTGGGCCAGGCCCATAACAGGTTTAAGTTGTTACTGCACATGATGTGGTCGGTGGCCATCCACATCAGCACCAGTATGATGCCCAGGGTGCCGGTAAGGAAAAAGAGGATACCGTCGAAGCCCTGCAGGAATGCGCGGGCAAACCTGTTCGGGATAAGGCTCAATACAAAGATCAAAGCAAACAGTAAGGCAAACACGACAAAGGGGGTAAAGAATGGATGCTTCTCATAACTTACCGTTGCGTGGCATATTTCCTGGCTGCTCAGCACCAGCCGATGGTCCACATTACAGCTGTCCAGGCTTTTCATGAGGTTGTCCGGCAGGAACTGCATCTGCCCGGGTGTCATCACGGCATCGCTGGGAAGGCCAAGCAATATATCGATGCCCAGTTTACTCCAAACTTCGCCATTCCGGTCCAGGTATTCATGAAGGGCCTGCCGGAACCGGCTGCCGGGGGGCATCACGGAACGGAACACAAAGGCAGTGTCATGTTGCTTCTTAAGAATATCACGTAAACGCGTAGTGCAGTTGTCGAAGAAGAAATCGTATTTGTAATATCTGTTCTGGGGTTTCAGGTTCTCGTTCAGAAAATTTCGTATCCTCACCTTTTCTGCCGGGGTGAGGTTCAGTACCTGTTCTGTAATGCCCCGGCCTTCGGATCGGTAACCATACACGAATTCATTAAAATATTCCGTGGAAACATAATACAGCAATTTACCCCGCATGAATTTGAGGTAGAAGCCATCCTCCCCGAAATTGAAAGTGCCATAGTTGTACACGATGTCTGTGAGGCTGTTACTGTCAATCACCCGGTAGGCACTGTGCCCGAATGTGGCATAAAGTTCTTCACCGGGCGTGCAGGTGAGCAGGGAGATGCGCAGGCGGGACGAATCCTGTGAAGATGCACAGGTGTACAAAACTGCAAATGTGCAAAGGAACAGCAGTTGCCTTAATCTTTTTGTGGCAGATCTTTTCATGATTGGGTTTGGCCTTACCCCAACCCCGCTCCCAGGGTGAGGGGACCCGGAGTTGGCAGCATTAATATTCGTAATAATTATAAAATCCGCATAGCGATGCTCAAATATCCGCTAAGATCTTTACAATTCCCCGATCCCCGTAGGGGTCTCACCGGCTGAGCTAAAGAAGTTCAACAGGACTGAGGCTTTCCGTTTCAATCTCCTCCCTGATCAGTTCCGCTTTTAAGGGGCGGAGGGTTCTTGCTACCTGCTGTAATTCGGCGCCTCCCGTGTGATCTCTATATCATGTGCATGGCTCTCTTTGATACCCGCATTGGTGATCTTCACAAAACTAGCTTTTTGTAATTCGGCGATATTCTTTGCCCCGCAATAGCCCATCCCGGCACGGAGTCCGCCGGTAAACTGATGCACCACTTCCCGCATATCTCCTTTGAATGCAACCCTTCCCTCAATGCCTTCAGGCACAAATTTCTTGATATCGTCTTCCACATCCTGGAAATAACGGTCGCTGCTGCCCTGTGCCATAGCACCCAGTGAACCCATACCGCGGTATTGCTTGAATTTTCTTCCTTCATAGATGATGGTCTCACCCGGACTTTCCTCCGTACCCGCAAACACATTCCCCATCATAACGCAGCTGGCACCGGCTGCCAGGGCTTTTACCATATCGCCCGTATAGCGTATGCCACCATCGCTGATAATGCCCACTTTTTTGTTCTTTAAGGCGGCGGCGGCTTCCATCACCGCGGTAATCTGTGGTACTCCTGTACCCGCAACAATCCTGGTGGTACAGATGGAACCCGGCCCGATACCTACTTTCACGGCATCGGCTCCGGATTCTGCAAGTGCTTTGGCCCCGGCCCCGGTACCCACATTTCCGGCAATGACCTGTATGTCCTTGAAGGTCTTCTTAATATTCTTCAGTGCACTCATTACTCCCCTGGTATGACCATGGGCGCTATCCAGGCAGATGATATCAACCCCGGCCTTGTACAGTGCGGCAACGCGGTCCATGATATCATTGGTGATGCCTACTCCGGCGCCTACCAGCAGCCGTCCGAAACTGTCTTTTACGGCACGGGGATGAGATTTCAGTTTCAATATATCGCTGAAGGTGATCAGCCCGATGAGCCTGCCGTTCTTATCCACTACCGGAAGTTTCTCAATCTTATTTTTTTTGAAAATAAGTTCGGCCTTTTTAAGGTCGGTCCCCTCGGGTGCCGTGATGAGGCCTTCGCTGGTCATTACTGTACTTACTTTCTGTTTGTAATGCGACTCGAACCTGAGGTCGCGGTTCGTAAGTATACCCACCAGTTTATTGGAAGCATCTACGATGGGTATGCCGCCGATACGGTTCTCACGCATCAGGCGCAGGGCTTCCCCGATGGTGGCGTCGCGGCTGAGGGTCACAGGGTCAAGGATCAGTCCGCTCTCGCTGCGTTTAACTTTGCGTACCTGGTCGGCCTGATGTTCGATGCTCATGTTCTTGTGCAGGATGCCCAGTCCGCCCTCTCTGGCCAAAGCAATCGCCAGTGCGGCTTCGGTGACGGTGTCCATGGCCGCGCTCAGCATCGGGACATGCAGGGTGATGGTTCGGGTAAGTTTTGTACTGATATTCACCTCACGGGGCAATATCTGGGAGTAGGCGGGCATCAGCAAAACATCGTCGAAGGTGAGCCCTTCGCCGAAAAATTTCTTTGACCTGCCTGTTGTGGGAGAGATATTTATTGTTGCCATAGGCAAAGGTAATATAAAAGTTGAAAATTTAAGGTTGAAGGTTGGAGTATTCCGGATCTCGACGGATCGATCGCG
>JANYAL010000151.1 GCA_025361325.1 Bacteroidota bacterium | reverse complement strand
TTTTTGAACGGCTCAATGTAAATGGGCTTGGGGGAAAAATTATAGCCCAGGGCCCCGCGGTGACGGGTTACTGCGTTGCTTTCAATAAGCGGGGTATGATTATTGATCTTCAGATAGGAATAGCTGAGATCGAAATTAGAGATGTCATAGATTTTGGGTTTTTTCTTGCCTGTACGGTTCTTTCTAACATTGGTGAAGTTGACCGTAGTGGTGGACGTATAGTCTATAGCCTCATTTTTTATGGAATCTTTGGCTGATTTTGTCTTTGCGGCATTCAATTTATCACTCAATTTTATATCCATATCAAATGGATCATATTGCGGTTTGCTGATGCTCTCGGAATAACTGGCAAAAACAGGAATGGAAATACCCAGTTTTTTGGGAAGCAGTTTACCCAGTTCCAGGTTACTGGAAACATCAAACTGAAGAAAATTATCCTTGTATCGGTCATTGATCCGTTGTTCCAGTGTACCAAATCCCTGGGTATGCGTATTAGCAGAAACGGAAAGTGTACCGAGGTCTGACAGGTTCACATCCATCCTGGCTAATGCGGCACCTCCGCCGTTCTCATCAAGGGAAGACACGCTGAGTTCATCAACCCATACCTCCGCGCAGGCACTCGGGTTACTGGTATTCTCCACGCCAATAAGTATACCTCTGATCTCAGCAAGGTTGGGATTGCCCATCACCGAATATACCTGTCCGCTTGCCTGGGGTTGCCTGTATATTTTTGTCAATGACGCAGACGGATCACCATTCCTGTTCTCCTTCATTTTCACGAGGGTCTGGAGATCAACATTCAACCCGTTACGAGGATTCCAGAGTGTATCATTATAGGTTGTGGAACTGGGATCAAGTGCCGAAGCCGCAAGGGGTGTCAGTATCAATGGGATCCTTATCTCATAATAATTGTTCACAAAATCGGTACCCATCCTGATTACGGCGGTAAGGTCCTTATCGTTTAGGGCCGGACCGGTCTGTGTCTTTTCTGCATGAATGTACATGGATAATTTACCAAACTGGCGAAGGTCGCGGTTGGCAAAGGTCTGAAAGACACCCCTGCCATCACCTTTGGCCAGGTTACAAAGCTGCAGGCTCATACTTTGTTCATTGAGCAGCAGGTTTACCCCATTGCTACTGAGTGTCTGCACTCTTTGCACCTCAGTGGGAGTGCGGTAAGGAAGGGGCACGCGTTTATCATTTTCCTCAATATTCACAGCCCCCTGGTTGAATAAAGTGGCATCAGGTGGTATCTGGGTAAACAAGCCGGTTGAATCGATCTTATACTGGAATTTTCTCCAAGTATTTCTGGTCAGTTGCAGTTCGCCAAAACGCAAAACAACACTGTCCTGGAACCCAGTAAGGAACATACGAATGAATCGAATGGATTTAAAATCGGGGATATTGCCGATCTTCCTGTCATACTCATTGATCGGTATCCTGAACTGGTACCATGTCTCCACACGCTGACTACCATTCACCAGGTTCACGGTAACGGGCTTTTTATCGATGATAAAATTGGTGCCAATTGACATTTCCGAAGCTGTCGGCGGCTTGATATCAACAATATACTGAAAATATTCTTCGGTCTGGTTAAGGGTATTGTCGCGGTTCAGATCCTCTGCATCCGGGTAAAGGGTGGCAGCGGAAGAATAGGAACTGCCGGTTGAAGCAACTGGTGAATTGCCTTCAGGGTTATTGAAATTTTTATAGCGGGTCAGTAACTTAATTCCCTGTTGGTCGTAATCATCGCCCCTGTAATAATGATAATCATCACCGGAAGGGTCATTCAAGGCCTTAAGATACGCGGCAGAATTAGCTCCAAAATTATTTCTTAAATTATTCAGGTAATCCGCACGCTTGATCACTTCATCGGCATCATTCAGTCCGTCAAGTCCCACATCCTGGTATATCCTGTCGTTGGGATCATTGCTGAATGCATTGGTTATCTGTATAGGATTATTGGGTACCCTGCCCCAGACAGAGGAATCAATTGGTGAAGGGATATTTGGTGTGGGAAGGCCATTCTCATAAAAACGTTTCCCATCCTTCAGGATATCCTCTGAAACGTTCCCCAGGTTGAAATACAGCCTGCCCCCGGTGGAATTGGCAATATTGGGATTATCAGTAGTAGGAATGAAAGGGTCTTGCATCCAGAATTCGATAAATTCGATATTTGCTGTTTCAAAATCTGTCTGGTCGATACTACGCATCAGCCCCCCCCATCTTTTACCAAGGTTCAGTAATTTACCGTTGTTGTTAACGCTTCCTAATGCATCATCATAATTATAGGGTCCTTTTTGGTCTGGATAATAGGCTAGGTCAAATGTGATAAGCTGGCTTTCACCAAAACCGGTTGTCTTTTGGGGGAATATTTCTTTCTGATACACTTCTCTAACCCTGGGATCACTTAATTGGTCCCTATCATTGGAAAAAGGATTATTGCTTCCTTTATATTGTTGTAATGTGGGTTCGATCTCATACCAGCAGACCTTTGCCCGGTTCTTACCGGAATTGAGGTCATTGTTCAGACTGGCTTCCGGAAACAAAAGGGTGTTACTGCCTTTTTGGGTTGCACCTTCCGGTACTGATGCCAGAGCCCAGTTGATTGGAGGGAAACGAAGGTCCAGTCCGGATTGTGTACCATCGAAGTCTTCAATGTTAATAATGCCTTTTGAACCTTTACCAATCTGTGGGGCATGACCTGGTTGCAGGTATGCGCCTTCTGCGAAGAAATTGACTGTAGAGGGTGCTGTTGATTTATAGAACGGCAGTTTGTTCAACAATTTGGTAAGCCGGGGTACCTCTTTACGGTAATTCACATCCAGTCCATACATGGTATTTCGTATAGGCTCATTGGTTCCCCCGGTATTGTTGTTATCGTAAGTAACTTTACTGAAAAAGGGCATTTCTCCAAGCCGAACGATGGTTCCTCCGAAACTCAACTGTTCCTTCGGTTTGTTCCTGAGCATATAATCCCATCGCAAACCCATGTAATTCTTCTGTTGAAGACCAAAACTGGCATTATTCTCAGAATTCACCTGTACAGGTATACCTGAATTTACAATGGCCGCATTTATGATCTTTATGGTTCCAAGGTCGTAATTGACGTCGTAGTCGATACCCTCGGTCAGTACCCTTCCCCCTGCTGTAACGGTAACAGATCCCTTGGGAACATTGTACCCGATACTGATATCAGAAGAACCTGAGATCTTTGCAGAGCCTTTCAGCACAAAGCGGTCGAGATTGGGATATTGGACAGCCACGGCCTTTATGGAATCATAGAGGGCATAGAAAAGTGTATCTTTTATGGTAGGCAGTCCGGGACTGGAGTATATACCAGCGGCCAGGTCGCGCCCGAATGGTTCTAGAACCGGGAACATCACCCTGCTGTATTGCGAATACACGGTATACCCTTCCACAAAGTCGAAAACTCCATCAGGTTGCGGATCGCCCTGGTTATTCAGCCTGTCAAGATTTATCAATGAGATGATCGGAGATCCCTGGTTGATATTTCCGAAAGGCACATATCTTTTTGCTCCCAGTCCGGGTTGTTGATACAGAACGTCCAGTTTAAAATCCTGTGGCGAAAGTGTGCCATATCCAATGGCATATACGTTCTTCAGCATCAGGTGCCAGATGGGTAGGGAGGGACGCTGGGAGGTAGCTTTCAATAATTTCAGGAATAATATCTTTTGATTTCCGGAAGCGCTGTCGGGAGGCAGGTCTTCAGAGAATTCACCTACCTGGTATATCTTTCCGTTATAAGAATATTGGTAAGCTACAGACAGCACTTCATCGGTCTGCAGGGGGGTACTCAATGAAATAAAACCGGTAACAGGGTTAACCTGGTATTGTGAGGAATCTAGTTTGCGTGCAAATGTTTTCTCAAAATCCTGGATAGGATTTAAGCCCAGGGTAATCAGGTTATTAAAAACAGTGGAGGGATTACGGTTACTTGGATTGGATATTATATTTGCATAAGTGGGATTGGTACCATTAGTGGGAATACCCGGATTGGCCAATCCATCCTCCCCAAGATTTGTCAACCCCACTACATCCCTGGTCTCGGTGGTGATACCAGTCTTATTGGTGACCCAAACCTGTAATCGGAGGACCTTGACCGGGCTTTTCAGAGCTGGCAAAGTGGACATCACTTTGTTGTAGTTGGCCCGGAAATACTGAGCAAGCAGGAAGTGCCTGTTCTCTTCATATTCATCGGCCTTAATCTCAAACTGCTGTGAAGCTGACCCACCAGCCAGGTTGGCCGACTGTCGCTGTGATTTTTGGTTAGCAACTACTGCTGTTACAAAGAGTTTACCAAACTGTAACTGTGTCTTTACACCAAATAGCTGTTGGGCACCGGGTATAAGGGTACTACGGGAAGGAAAAGTCACGTTTCCCAACTCAAAACGTTTTACGATTTCATCGGAAGTGCCCGTATAATCCAGCTTAAGCTGGTTATCCTGACCAAAGTTGGCAAGGGTATTATAACTGATGGGGAATTTCAATTTGCCGCCGATATCAGCATTCACATTCACCTGGGCCTGCATATCGAAATCAAAGCCCCCATTCTTACGAGCCCGCTCCGGTAAAGTAGGGTTCTTGATATTCTGACCCTGGTATCCTGCAGTAAGGTCAACATTTCCCTGCGGGGTAATATTTATCTTCCCATTACCAAAAAGCCTGTTGAACAGGTTATCATAGATCGATAATTTGGGTTTCACCCTACCGCGGTTGAGGATATTGAGGGTATTACCCCTTTTTTTGAAATAATCGATTTCTGCCTGCCGGTCCCGCATCTGCCAGTATTCCTCGAAGCTATAAGAGGTGGTTGTACGGTAGTATTTGTTACCAATCTTTTCAAAAACCAGATATCGGTGGGTCTTAGGATCGTAGGCCACGGAATCCCTCAGGTTGGAAGGATTGTTAAGATCAAATGTGCTTCTCCTGTAGTCAGACACGAAGTCTCCCCGGCGATCATGAATTGGATAGGGTAAACTATCCTTATAATTGGGAATTGTAGTATCACCCCTGTCATATAATAAAGAACCGTTCAGTGGAGTTGCGGAGGCAGTGGGAGAAAAGCATGAGGATATAATTACCGCCAATACAGTATACCTCAGCAGACGGCAGATCTTTTTTCTAATAAGCAACATCCGGTAAATGAATTAACGTAGAATTCTTTTCTCTTATATGGTTTTTAAGGCTTTTTTGATCAAATCTTCCAATAAAGATACGGATGGTTCTGCCAGGATAATTTTTTGAATGGATTGCTCTGCCTGAGACCTTGAAATTCCAAGGGCAACTAATGCATTTAACGCATCCTGTTCTAAACTATTGCCTCCGGTTCCGGAAAAAGAAGAGTCGGATGCATATTTACCCAATTTATCTTTTAACTCAAGAACCAGGCGCTCTGCTGATTTTTTTCCTATCCCTTTGACACTTTCCAGCAACTTTATGTTGCTTTGAACAATGGCTTTGCTTATTTCTTCTGCTTTCAAACTAGACAACATCATCCTAGCTGTTGCTGCTCCGATTCCCGAAACGCCTATCAATAAAAGGAACATATCCTTCTCCTGCCGATCAAAAAAACCATACAGTGTGTGCGAATCCTCTTTTACCTGCAGGTAAGTAAACAATCTTGCATGTTCCAGCTGATTTATCCTGGAATATGTATTTAAACTAATATGCAATTCATACCCAACACCATTAACTTCTAAATGAACTTGGGCAGGGCTTTTAAAAGTGAACCTCCCTTGCAAATATGCGTACATAATCTATTTTATAGTCAGCGGTGTCTTTATCAATCAGACGGTTTTTGACACTAAACGCCCACCCGGAGTTCTTTGATAAATTCAGTGGCGAAAGTAAGATTATTTTAGCACCTAATACGTTAAAAATACCAATGGTTTTTTATGTATTTTTACATTTTGTGTCTGTTCCACCTTAAAAGAGCAATCCTCAATTAGTTAAACAGAAATTCACATGCAAAAGATAACTGCTGCAATAACTGCCGTGGGTGGATATGTACCGGAATACCGGCTCACCAACAAGGAACTTGAGAACATGGTTGAGACCAATGATGAATGGATACGCACCAGAACCGGAGTTGAAGAAAGAAGGATTTTAAAAGGAGAAGGGTTAGGAAGTAGCGACCTGGCTGTGCCGGCAGTGCTGGAACTGTGTAACAAAAGAGGTATCAAAGCCGATACAATAGACTGCCTGATATGTGCCACTGTAACTCCGGATATGGTATTCCCGGCAACTGCAAATATTATTTGCGACAAAGCAGGCGCTGTTAATGCTTTCAGTTTTGATGTAGGTGCCGCTTGTTCAGGGTTTCTCTATGCATTGACCAATGGCGCAGCATTGATAGAGAGTGGAAGGTATAAGAGAGTGGTAGTTGTGGGCGTTGACAAGATGAGCAGCATCATCGATTACAGCGACAGGGCAACCTGTATCATATTTGGCGATGGGGCCGGTGCAGTCTTACTGGAACCCAATGAGGAAGGCAACGGGGTGCTGGACAGTATATTACGAAGCGATGGCAGCGGAAGGAAGTACCTCCATATGAAGGCCGGTGGTTCAGTAAAGCCTGCAACTGTAGAGACAGTATTGGCTGGCGAACATTACGTATATCAGGAAGGACAGGCAGTATTCAAATTCGCTGTTAAAGGAATGGCGGAAGTTAGTTATGAACTGATGGAACGTAATAACCTTACCTCAGATGATATTGCCTGGTTGGTACCGCACCAGGCAAACCTACGCATTATTGATGCCACGGCAAACCGTATGGGACTTCCAAAAGAAAAAGTAATGATCAATATACAGAAATACGGGAACACCACGGCAGGCACACTACCCCTTTGTTTATGGGAATGGGAAAAGCAGCTGCACAAAGGTGACAATATCATCTTAGCAGCATTTGGCGGCGGGTTTACCTGGGGCGCTACCTGGTTGAAATGGGCGTATTGACCCAAATCAGTGAATAGGTTTTTGTTAAAAACATTCTCTTTATAGCCAGGAACTAAAGACTAACACCTTTTTTCAGTAATTTTAAAATAACAAACAGCAGGTATGAAAAAATATTTACTCTTTATATGTATCGGTTTTTTCACTTTTTCCTTACCGGGGCATGCTCAGTTTACCCGATATATCATCCGTCTGAAGGACAAAGGCAGCAATCCTTTTAGTATCAGCAATCCTGCCCAATACCTCTCCCCGCGTTCTATCCAGAGAAGGACAAGATATGGTATCCCGATTGATTCCACCGATCTGCCAGTTACACCCAGGTATATCGACAGTATCCGCTTAGCCGGTGCTGTTACTGTTTTGAATGTCTCTAAATGGTTGAACCAGGTGGCCATTCAGACCACAGATGTTGCCGCACTGGCCAAAATAAATACCTTCCCATTTGTGATCTCCACTGCTCCGATCGGTGCTGTAATAATTCGGCCGGTAAATAAGAAGCTCGACGGACCGGATCCTTCGGGGGCGCCTATTCCAATTATTCCCCAGCACGTGAATGATTATTATAATTACGGGCAGTCTTACGGCCAGGTACACCTGCACAACGGAGAATTCCTGCACAACAGGGGGTTTCGGGGACAGGGTATGCTGATGGCAATCCTGGATGCCGGATTTTATCATTACCAAACACTCCCGACATTTGACAGCGTTCGTAATAATGGCCAGGTACTGGGTACCTGGGATTTTGTTCGCGGGGATACAGCTGTTAATGATCAGCATCCCCATGGCATGAATTGTTTCAGCATCATTGCGGCCAACATGCCCGGCATCTTTATGGGCGGCGCACCCAAGGCATCCTTCTATTTATTCCGAACAGAAGATGCTGCTACTGAAAACCCCATTGAAGAACAGAACTGGGCTGCCGGAATTGAAAGGGCGGACAGCCTCGGTGTTGATATCACATCTACTTCTCTAGGATATAATCAGTTCGATAATCCTGTCTTTGACCACACCTATGCAGACATGAACGGCCATACCACAATAATTGCCAGGGCTGCCAACATGGCCGTCCGTAAGGGTATCCTCTGTGTAGTGGCCGCAGGCAATGAAGGAAATTCCGCCTGGCATTATGTTGATACCCCCGGCGATGCCGACAGTGTAATGACATTGGGTGCGGTAAGCACTTCAGGTGTCGTGGGCAGTTTCAGCAGCTATGGACCAAACAGCAGCGGTCAGATCAAACCTGAAGTGGCAGCCGTTGGCGTTAGCGCTACTATTGCAAATACCACCAACGGACAACCCACTTATGGTAGCGGCACTTCCTTTGCCACCCCCAATATGGCCGGTCTTACTACTTGCCTGTGGCAGGCTTTTCCTGAAGTCCGGAATATGGGAATCATTACTGCAATGGAAGCTTCGGCAGACAAGTCATCCAACCCCGATAACCGCACCGGCTATGGTATTCCAAATCTCAAAAAAGCTTTTGTCATACTGATACAGCGATTGTATTCGAAACAACTATCCTTCGCAGGCTGTAAAAGCATCCTGCAGTGGTCGGTCAAGACAGATTCTTCAATTAGTTTGGTGGTGGAAAGGAAATTATTAACCGACCCGGATTTTGTACCACTCAATACACAGAACTCAACTGGGGGTTTTGCAATGAGGAATTTCAGCTTTACAGATGATGTGACCTCGGCACCCAGCAGTCCGATCAAATACCGGATCAAAATGAATATCGCGGCGGATACCAGTTTTTATCTGGATATCTTTACAGTTTCTTTTTCACCCAAACCAAATCTCGGTCCCGATATTAGCAATACCACTTGCCCGGGTTCTACGGTCAATCTAAC
>JANYAL010000142.1 GCA_025361325.1 Bacteroidota bacterium | reverse complement strand
CACAGATGGTAGCACCCTGACCCGAACAAGTATGCTTCCTGGTATCAGGCAGGGGGAATGAATTTAATACTTTACACCACCAGGTTTATCATCTTTCCCTTTACAAAGATGATCTTCCTGGGCTGTTTGCCTTCGAGCCATTTTTGAACCACTTCATGTTGTAAAACAAGGGTTTCTACCTGGTTTTGTTCCAGGTCGAGGGCCAGGGTAAGACTGGTCCTTAGCTTTCCGTTAATGGAAACGGGGTAATCTTTTGTACTCTCAACCAGGTACTTAGGGTCGAATACCGGGAACCGGGCGTCCAGAACTGAAGTCACACCCATGCCTCCCCCCACAGGGGAGGCTGTTGAAGACCCGGCCCCCTCCATACCTCCCCCCACAGGGGAGGCTTCTGAAGACCCTAATTGATTGTAAAGTTCTTCACTGATATGGGGTGCATACGGGGCTAACAGGATGAGCAGTGTTTGCAGGATCTCCTTTTTATGACATTTGAGGTCGGCCAGGTCATTGACGGCGATCATGAAAGTGCTGACCGCGGTATTGAAACTGAACCGTTCGGTATCTTCCTCTATTTTTTTGATGGTACGGTGCAGGATCTTCAGTTCGGCGTCGGTGGCTTTTTCATCATTCCATATCCCGCCCTTTACCTCATCAAAGAATAAACGCCATAATTTCCTCAGGAAACGGTGTACCCCCTCGATCCCCTTGGTATCCCAGGGTTTGCTGGCTTCCACGGGGCCCAGGAACATTTCGTACATACGGAAGGTGTCGGCACCGTATTTATCACATAATTCATCGGGATTGACGGTGTTGTATTTGGATTTGGACATTTTTTCTACTTCTGCGATGCAGATAAATTTACCATCCTCAAGTATAAATTCAGCTTCAGCAAATTCCGGTTTCCATTTTCTGAAAGCAGCAATATCCAATTCAAGCCCATCCACTATATTTACATCAACATGCAGTTCGTCCACTGCATATTGATCTTTCAAACCTGCTGAAACAAACTGGTTCTTTCCTGTTATCCTGCATGCAAACCTGCTGCTGCCCTGTATCATCCCCTGGTTCAGCAGTTTCTTAAACGGCTCATCAAAACCAAGGTATCCGAGATCATACAACAGTTTCGTCCACATCCGGCTATATAATAAGTGCCCCACGGCGTGTTCCGTACCGCCGATATAGAGGTCTACCTGGTTCCAGTAATCGCTGAGTGCCCTGTCGCAGAAGGTGTTATCATTGTGCGGGTCCATGTAGCGCAGGAAATACCAGCTGCTGCCGGCATAGCCGGGCATGGTGGAGGTCTCCAGTTCTTTTGCAACCCAATCTGGTATATTGGCCAATGGGCCCTGTGCATCTGGTCCCGGCCGGTACGTATCTACATGAGGCAATTCAAGTGGCAGTTCTCCTTCCCAAACTGCTGCAATACCATCCTGCCAGGTTATTGGAAAGGGCTCACCCCAATAGCGTTGCCGGCTGAATGCGGCATCCCTCATTTTGTAATTTACTTTCCGTGCACCTATTCCCATTTTTTCCAGCCTGCTGATCACTATATCTGTGGCATCCTTCATTACCAACCCATTGATGAAATCAGAATTTTCCAGCATGGCTTCTTTGGTAGGGTTGGCTTCTTCACCCGAATAATGACTTCCTATAATATTGGTTATGGGAATGTTGAAATGCCTGGCAAACTTATGATCCCTTTCATCGCCGCAGGGTACGGCCATGATGGCACCGGTACCATAACCTGCCAGTACGTACTCACTGATCCATACCGGAATTTCCCTTTTGTTAAAGGGGTTTACGGCATAGGCTCCTGTAAAACACCCCGTGATCTTTTTTTCGGCTATTCGTTCCCGCTCACTGCGGCTTTTTACATAGGTGATATATGCTTCCACCGCCTGCTTTTGTTCTGCTGTAGTGATCGTTTCTACCAAATTATGTTCCGGTGCAATGACCATAAAATCAACTCCAAAGATCGTATCGGGCCGCGTTGTGTATACTTTTAGCTTTAGCGCCTCACCCCCAACCCCTCTCCTAGCAGAGAGGGGGGATGGAACCTCAGGGTTCAATTCCTCTTTTATTTTAAGTAATGTTTGCAGATAATTATTTTCTACCTCATCATTGGTAAACCTGATAACCCGATATCCTAATTCAGTCAAATAGTTTGTTCTCGCTTCATCATATTTTTTTTGTTCTTCATCTTCATGATATCCTCCGTCTACTTCGATCAATAAATTCCTTTCTAAAAAAGCAAAATCGATAATATAAACACCAATGACATGTTGTCTTCTTACTTTATAGCCAAGCTGATTATTCCTAAGGTCTTCCCATAATTTTTTTTCTGCTTTGGTCTGCTCCTTTCTGTTCTCCCTCGACAAACCTTTTATATCTCCCCAGAATTTTTTATCCGCTGTTTGAAAATGCCTCGGGCCCTCGCCCCCCTCTCCGCCAGGAGAGGGGTTGGGGGTGAGGCGAAATTCTATTTCAGCTCCTGTTGATTTCCCGATCCAGTTTCCCTGCATCTCTTTCATTGCATCGCTGAATTCCACCGTATTCAGTCCATCCAGTAACCTGTCGGCATATTCCGTGATCCGCAGATACCATTGCCTTAATTTCCTTTTCTCTACCGGGTGCCCGCCCCGTTCACTTACCCCGTTCACTACTTCATCATTGGCCAGTACAGTACCCAGTGCTGCACACCAGTTCACTTCGCCATAGGCGCTGAAGGCCAGGCGGTAGTTCATCAGGACCTCCTCTTGGGTTTTTTGGGAAAAGGCATTCCATTGGGCGGCAGAAAATGCGTTGACAGTTGGCAGTTGACAGTTGGCAGAGCCTTCAGCTTGAAAGGTATTTATCAGTTCTGTAATGGGTTTTGCCTTATCTGCTTTTCTGTTGTACCAGGAGTTGAAGAGTTGCAGGAAGATCCACTGGGTCCATTTATAATAGCGGGGGTCGCTGGTTTGCACTTCGCGGCTCCAGTCGTAACAGAAACCGATCCTGTTCAACTGGCTTTTGAAAGTGGCTATATTCTTAAGGGTGGTCGCTGCGGGGTGCTGCCCTGTTTCCAGTGCATACTGTTCGGCAGGCAGTCCAAAACTGTCGAAGCCCATCGGATGCAGCACATTGAATCCCTTCAGCCGTTTATACCGGCTGTAAATATCACTGGCGATATACCCCAGCGGATGGCCTACATGTAATCCGGCTCCGCTGGGATATGGGAACATATCCAGTACATAATACTTTGGCTTGTGCAGGTCATTACTTACCTTATAGGTACCCGAAGCAGTCCAGTTCCGTTGCCAATCCTGTTCTATTTTTCTGAAATCGTATTCCATTGTCACTGGTTATTAAAATTCTTTCCCTCAATAAACATCAATATCCGGCCATAGTGCTTGTGAATGAAAAGTTATTTTACAGGCCGCCGCACATTTTGGTCTGCACGAATAGAAATATTTTGGACAGGCGATCGTTTTGAAGAGTGCAAAAATAAGGCAAAGCAGGTAAAAACCTTTATTTTTGCCACAGTTCAGTGGTCAGCTAAAAATACTATACATGGCGCAATTCGGAAAAGCAAGCAGTAAGCGGGGAAAACCAACCTATGCCTATGCCATCATCGGTGTGGCCCTGGTATTATTCCTGTTTGGTATCGTGGTCTGGTTCTTTTTAAACCTTCGCAAATCGGGCGATTATTTTAAGGAGAACATCCAGGTGCACGCATATGTATACCCGGATGCCGGTAAGAAAAGGATCGACAGCCTTACCAAATACATCACTGCCATACCCTTTGCCCGCAATGTGCAGTATGTTAACAAGGAAATGACGGCCAAACAATGGAATTCAGACAATGACAGCGGGTGGAAAAAATTCCTGGATTACAACCCCCTTCCCGAAAGCGTGGATTTCTACATCAAGGCCAATTATGTGCAGAAGGACAGCCTGAATGCCCTGTCGGCCGACCTGCTGAGCAGGTTTCCCGGTGTGATCAATGAATTCGCCTTCCCTACCGAAACTGTTTCCAGGATCAGCAGATATGTGCAGACTGCAGCCATTATTTTTCTGCTTTCTGCCATCATACTCACCATACTGGTAGTGTTCTCCATCGACAACACCATCCGCCTGGCTATGTACAGCAACCGCTTCCTGATAAAGACCATGCAGATGGTGGGTGCCACGCGTTGGTTCATAGCCAGGCCCATCAATGTTAGGGCCATCATCAACGGGCTGATCGCTTCCCTGATCGCCATTGCGGCTATCTGGGGTTCCGTGATCCTTATTGAGGGCTTTGCCCCCGATTTTAAGGTACTGCACGACAACAAAAGCATGTTCCTGCTCTTCTTTTTCATCATCCTGCTGGGCATTGGCATTACCCTGGTAAGTACGCACCGCTCGGTCATTAAATACCTGCGTATGAAACTGGATGATTTATATTAAATTGCGGATTCAAACCTTTATACATGAGTAACGAAAAGAAACCTATTGTTGTCAAACATCCCTTATTCGGAAAAGAGAATTTTATGTGGATGCTTGCAGGGCTCGTCATCATGACCATTGGCTTTTTCCTGATGGCCGGCGGCAAAAGCAAGGACCCAAATGTGTTCAACGACAGTGAAATCTACAGCACTACCCGCATTACTATTGCGCCAATACTGATCCTGGCCGGGCTGATCGTGGAGATCTTTGCCATCATGAAAAAACCGAAAGAAAGTTGAGGAAAGACCATATTATTTTGGAATGCGCTGTATATTACAGCGCATTTTTAATGAACTGCATCCCCTAAACCAACAAGTATGGATATCATTCAATCGATCATTATAGGCATCGTGGAAGGACTTACAGAATTTATCCC
>JANYAL010000057.1 GCA_025361325.1 Bacteroidota bacterium | reverse complement strand
TAAAGGCATAAAAAATATCCGTCCGATCGATCCAATCGGATCCGGGCAGCTTCTTTGATCAGTTTACTTTCAAGGGGAACACCGCTACCCGGGTCTCTATAAGCGGGAAAGGAATTGGGGGTGATAAAATGACCTTATTACAGTAAATTTGCTCCGAGCGCTGCAAGCAACATGACAGACAAATCCAAATCATTCATCGCCAAAAGCACGGTAAAAGCCGCCGACCTCGAACACCGGCGCAAGATCAATTTCAATATAGGCAGGTACAATGCCGTGGTACCCAAGGGCAAGGAGCAATTCACCGATCTGCACCTGGCCCGGGAAAGGGCCAAAAACATCAAATGGAGGGCCATTGAAACACTCGATCAGCAGCTCGAGGAATTTGAACTCCACTTCAGCCGGCGCGGCGGAAAAGTGATCTGGGCCGAAACAGCCGAACAGGCGGTTAACGAAGTACTCGCCATCTGTGCAGCAAAGAACTGCAAGACCCTGGTGAAGAGCAAGAGCATGGTATCGGAAGAGATCCATTTGAATGATGCGCTGGAAAAAAACGGCATTCAAAGCATCGAGACCGACCTCGGCGAATACATTCAGCAGCTCGACGGAGAAGCACCCTATCATATCGTTACACCGGCCATGCATAAGAGCAAGGAAGACGTGGCCAGGCTGTTCAATCAAAAACTGGGCACCCCCATCAACTTCACCCCCGAAGAACTGACCCAGGTGGCCAGGAAGGTTTTACGTGAAAAATATACAGAAGCGGAAGTGGGTGTAACCGGCGCCAATTTCATCATCAGCGATACAGGGGCCATTGCCATTACGGAAAATGAAGGCAATGCCCGGCTATGCTGCGCCTTTCCAAAAACGCATATCGTAATCGTGGGGATTGAAAAGGTGATACCCTCCCTGACCGACCTTGGCCTGTTCTGGCCTTTGCTGGCCACTTATGGTACGGGGCAGCAGATAACAGTGTACAATACTATTATTTCCGGCCCCCGGCAGGAAAACGAGACCAACGGCCCCGAAGAAATGTATGTGATACTGCTCGACAACGGCCGTACAAATATCCTGAAGGATCCCAAACAACGTGAAAGCCTCTACTGCATACGCTGCGGCGCCTGCCTCAATGCATGTCCCGTGTACAAGAACATAGGGGGCCACAGTTACGGCACCACGTACAGCGGCCCCATTGGCAGCGTGATCACCCCGCATATGCAGGGCATGGAAGATTTTAAACACCTGAGCTATGCCTCTTCACTTTGTGGTAACTGTACCGAGGTCTGCGCCGTCAAGATCAACCTGCACGAATTACTGCTCGAGAACCGGCATGAATCCGTGACAGAAGGACTGACCACGTTCAGCGAAAGAATGGCCTGGAAGATCTGGAAGATGGCCAGCCTGAAAAGAGGGCTCATGAATACCGGAAGCAGCGACCTCAAGAATAAGATCGTGAACAAACTCTTTAAGTCATGGACCAACCACCGCGCTCCGCTGCATTTCAGCAAAAAGACTTTCAACCAGCTATGGAAGGAAAAGCATAAGCACGGATCATAGCATTCATTTTTCAACTACAACGCAACTCTTTCATCCTAAATCACTTATAGAATAAGTGTGCAAATATTACACTCCCCGTAAAACGTGAAACGCATACTGGTAGCAGGTTTCATAGCACATGACAGTAATCATTCCCACACCAAACCCACACCAAACCCACAGTAATCCACTAATATTGTGGGTTAATATGGGTTTGGTGTGGTTTAGATGTGCTATGAGTTAAAACAGGAAGGAATACCGGCCCGGAATTTTTCTTATCCCTGATCCGGTTACAGGCAGTCCTGGTTCATAGCGATATAACCAATTGGTAAACAAGCACAAATAATTTAATAGCCCTATGGCCGGACTTTTCTAATTTGTGAAATAATGGTCCTGATCTTCTCCCATACCACATCGGCAAGGCTGCAGTATATCTGCCGGCTCCTTTTCACGGAGATGATGGGCTTGGAACATGCCATTACCATCGACGGGGAATACTTTCGGAATTTCGACGGTGTAAAGATCAATTACAGCGATACAGACCTGGGACATGATAGTTTCCGGATCCCCAACCAGGGACTACTCTTTGAAAAGGGTATCAGGCCGCAGCCCATAGCATGTTTTGAAACGAATGGCTACAAAGCCTTTTTCCAAATGCCCGGTACCTACCTTCCCTTCGACATACTCTCTGCCTCCTTTTACCTGGTAAGCCGCTATGAAGAATACCTGCCCCACCAAAAGGACATGTATGGCAGGTATGCGCACGAAAATTCCCTTGCATTCAGGGAAGATTTCCTTAAGCTGCCACTGGTCAATATCTGGGTGAAGGATCTCGTAAAAAAGTTAAGCGCTACATATGCAGGATTCGCCATGCGCTATGCGCGATTCAAATTTGTACCAACCTATGATATTGACATCGCGTATTCCTATAAACATAAGGGCTTACTGAGAAATATGGCAGGGTTCTTCCGGTCACCATCTGCAGAAAGATTACAGGTCCTGGCGGGTTATCAAAAAGACCCCTTCAACAGTTATGCCTGGCTGGATGCCCTGCACGAAACATATGATCTCCACCCCATTTACTTTTTCCTGGTTGCCAGAAAGAATGGCCGTTATGACAAGAATATCCTGCCGCATAAAGAGGCCATGTGGAAGCTCGTAAAACATCATACCTATAAATACAGGGCAGGGCTTCATCCCTCCTGGCAATGCGGGGATAACCTTTCGCAATTGAAAAAAGAAAAGCAGCAACTGGAAGCCATGGGTGAGACCGGCATATCTGCATCGCGCCAGCATTATATCCGTTTTAGTTTACCGGAAGGATATCGCAGTTTACTAAAAGCCGGGATAAGCGTTGAACATTCCATGGGATACGGAAGCATCAACGGGTTCAGGGCCTCGATAGCTTCGGCATTCGACTGGTACGATCTGGAAAATGACGAAGCTACTTCACTACGGATACATCCTTTCTGTTTTATGGATGCCAATTCATATTATGAACAGAAGTTCTCTTTGGAAGAAACCGCCCGGGAATTGTGGCACTATTATGAACAGTGCATGGCGGTACAAGGTATCCTCATCACCATCTTTCATAATAATTTCCTGGGAACGAATGCCGGGTTCAGGGGTTGGAGGGAGCTGTATGAACATTTCATTGCCCGGGTTATGCAATGATCTTTTCCTTACTGCGCCTGATGCTGTAATTAACCAGGAAAACGCCCACCAGGGTAACGATGGCTCCCCATAGGATATTGATGTTCAGTTTTTCGTGCAATACGATAGCGGCAGTTACCATCGCCACCAGGGGGTTGATATAGGCATAGAGGGAGGAAACGGCGGCCGGAAGCTTTTTCATGGAATAAATGAAGGCCACAAAACTCAGTACAGAACCCATGATCACCAGGTAAGCGATCACGCACCATACCGTGGTAGAGATATGCCGGAGGGCGATGGTGGGTTGTGTGGTCTCGGCAACGATCAGCAATACCGCAGAACTGATGAGCATCTGCCATCCTGTGGCATAGTAGGGATTGATGTTCACCTGCCTGCGTACGATGACCACGGAGCCCACACTCCAGGACAACATGGCAATAACGGACAGGGTTACTCCGAAAAAGAAACCGGCGGGATGGTCCTGGAAGGCGTTCTCATAAAAGACGATTCCGATGCCGGTGATGCCCAGCAACAGCCCGGCAAACGTGAGCAGGGTCATATTGCGGTTCCTGAAGAATACCATTTCGATGACGACCACACTGATGGGGTACAGTGCCCCAATGAGGGCGCTGAGCCCGGTGGGGATGAATTTCAGGCTCCAGGTACTCAGCCCATTGGCGAAAACGAACATCAGCAACGCCATGAGCAATAGCCACCTGAACTGCTGAAGGGTGGGAAAGGGTAATTTCCTGAACATCATAAAGAACACCACAAAGCACATACCTCCGAAGAACTGACGGATATAGGCCATCTGGAGTGCGGGGATCTCTGCAACGCCGATCTTGCTGGCTACCCAGGTGGTACCCCACACGATGCTGGTGATGGTGAGGGCCAGGTATCCGCCTGCTTTTCCGGTGGGAAGTTTTGGTCGTACAATCATGTAAGTTAAAAGTTATACCACAACCATTCAATGCTTAAAGTGTCTTACCCCGGTGATCACCATGGCCAGGTTGTTTTTCTTGCAATAGTCGATGGAATCATTATCGCGTATGGAACCGCCTGGCTGAATAAATGCGTTGATTCCAGCCCCGTGGGCGATGGTGACGCAGTCGTTGAAGGGGAAGAAGGCGTCGCTGGCCAGCACGGCACCCTCCAGGTTTGACTGGAATTGCCCGGCCTTCTCCATGCACTGCTTCAACGCGTCTATGCGTGATGTTTGTCCGCACCCCTTGCCGATGAGCTGCCTGTTCCTCACCAGCGCAATGGCATTGCTCTTAAGGTGCTTGCAGACCAGGTTGGCAAAGAGCAGGTCTGCCTTCTCCCCCGGTTTCGTTTCACGACCTCCTACCTCTTTCCATTCGGCGTAATTTCCTGTATCAGTATCCTGCATTAGTATTCCGTTCAGCACGGAGCGGTACTGACTGGTTCCGGTAATTTCGGCCTTTTGCACCAGGAGTATCCGGTTCTTTTTCGTCTTCAGTATTTCCAGGGCGTCCTCATCAAAAGAGGGGGCTATTAATACCTCGAAGAAGATTTCGTTGATGGCCTGGGCCGTATCGGTACCGATGGGAGCATTGCAAACCAGTACCCCGCCGAATGCGCTTTCAGGGTCACCGGCCAGCGCGGCATCCCAGGCATCTTTGAGGTGTTCCCTGGATGCGATGCCGCATACGTTGGTATGTTTGATGATGGCAAAAGTGGCTTCCCTTATATCCCCTCCCACGGAGGGAAATTCAGCAGTCTCCCTTACATCCCCAGCCCCCGAAGCGACTTTCAGACCCCGGGGATCGTTACAGCTTTTAAACTCAGCGATGAGATGCAGGGCAGCATCCACATCTACGAGGTTATTATAGGAGAGTTCTTTTCCGTGCAGTTGGTCGAACAGTTTGTGGAGGTCTCCATAAAATATGCCCTGCTGGTGCGGGTTCTCCCCGTAGCGTAAAATGGTCTTTGTTTTATTGAAAGGTTCGGGAAACGCCGTGCCGTTAAAGTAATTGGAGATGGCCATATCATATCCTGTACATACATCAAAAGCCTTGATGGCAAACATTCTGCGCTGTTCGAGGCTGGTCTCACCATTTTGTTCTTCCAGGATCCCCTCCAGCAACGCATAATCCTTTTTGGCAGCTACCACCACTACGGAAGCATGGTTCTTGGCTGCTGCGCGTATCATGGAAGGTCCGCCGATATCGATCTTTTCGATGATCCCTTTCTCATCGGTGGTGGACCGTACTGTTTCTTCAAAAGGATAGAGGTCAACGATAACCAGGTCTATTTCCGGGATGTTATATTGCTTCATTTCCCGGAGATGGGTATCGTCATCCCGCTTTCCAAGGATGCCACCGAATACAGCGGGATGCAGGGTCTTTACGCGCCCTCCTAAAATAGAGGGATAGGTTGTGAGGGACTCTACAGGAATACAGGGAACATCGAGTTCCTCAATGAATTTTTGTGTACCGCCGGTAGAGTAAATGGTAATACCGAGTTTATGTAATTGAGTTACGATCTTGTTCAACCCGTCCTTATAGTAAACGGATATGAGTGCTGAGCTGATCTTTCTTTGCGTTATAGGTTCAGGGTTCATGGTGCAGGGTTGAGGGTTCAGGATGTTGAACCTGTTGATGTAACTGGTTTCGTGATCATCTTACAAAATATTTCATATTCATTGTAATACTTTATAAATACTTCCGGAGCTAACTATTGCCAGAATCGTGCAATACATAAACAGGTTATTATTTCTATCGCAGCATGAATTGCGATTCTGATTAAATGAACCAATTATTGTTCATCCAGGTCAAATACCAATCCGCCTTGTTCCGGAACTGAATAACCCTGCAAATGTAACGCGGAACAATCGGCCTGCCATTTGGCAATTTTCCACAAACTATTAGAAGCATCGAATATATATTGCCGGCAATGGAATACTTCAGCTAATTCTTTTATTGAAACAGAAGGGTTATGGGAGATCACCACATAATCAATGTTGATCTTATTTTGTACGGGTTCAAACACTAAGGGTTTATTAATGAACGCCATATTCCTGTTACAAAAACGGTAAAAGATACCCTGCTGAAAAAGCCCGGATAGTGGTTCTGTTGTTTCATGGATTCCCAATGCCACCCGGGAGGGATACAGATGAAAATGCGATAACTGTACTTCTCCGCTCAACCGGGGGTCTCCTGCAAATTGAAAAGCATTGCCATTAACAATATCAATCGCCTGCATCCGGGGAATATTATATACGATGAGCTTTTGCTGTTGCGCGACCTTCCATTGGAAAATGGTATTATTTAGTACGAATACCAGGATCAGCGATAACGCAAAGTGGAACCATTTCCTTTCTTTTTTGAAGAGCCAGGCAGTAAGGGTTATGATAATAGCGTACAACAGGACCGTAGAAAGCAGGGATGCCGGTATCCTGTCCCACACCGAAAAAGTGAACTGATCGATCCAGCGGATAGCCCCGTTCATGATATCCAGCATCCGGGAAGTGATCTTGCCCGCATAATGGCCCAGTACAGGTACCGGCGACAGTATCAGCAATATGATCTCGGCATACAGGATGATACCCGATACCGGCACAGCTATGATATTGGCCAGCAGGAACAGTACAGGCACCTGGTGAAAATAATAGATACAGATTGGAAGGGTCAGCACCTGTGCGGCCAGGGAAACGGAGGCCAGTTTCCATAGTTCATCCAGGAGCCTGTTCTTCACTTGCAACAGGGCATAGAAGGGCCTTTGAAAAAGGATGATACCCACAATGGCCAGGTAGGAAAGCTGAAAACCCACATCCCACAGGAAGTAAGGATTATACAACAGGAGAACAAAGGCAGAAGAAGCCAGGGAATTGTAGATGGAGGATCGCCGCGACAGGTATTTACCGGTGGATATGAAACTAAACATAACGGCTGCACGCAATATAGAAGCCCCGCCGCCGGTCATAAAGCTGAACAGCCAGAGGCAGCCCAGGATCAATATGAGTTGCAACAGCTTTATCTGCCTGAGCCCGGGGATGCGGTCAAATAGCCAGACCAGCATCATATAGATCAGTGCAAGGTGCATGCCCGATATGGCTATGATATGCACTACGCCGGTATTGGTATAAGCCTGTACCAGGTCCTTGTCGAGGTCATTGGTGTAGCCGATGAGCAGGGCTTCCGCTAATCCCAGTTCGTCCTTTTCGGGAGGCATGGTCTTGCGTAAAGAAGCAAGTACAGTGGTTCTGGCGGTATACACGAATTGCCTGAACGGGTTTGCATTCCTGCCGGGCAGCAGCAACCAGTCGCCGCCTTTCAGAAAGACCTGGTGAAATACCTGTTGAAAGGCTGCATACTGCTCATAGTCAAATGCCCCGGGATTACCGCTGTTTCGGATGGACTGAATACGGGCATTGACGAGCAGCCGGTCGCCATAATGCAATGCTGCCGATTCTGAATCCCTGGAAAGATACAAGAGTACCTTTCCCATGCAGGGTATAACTGAATCATGACGGACCAGTGATTCCACAATACCCGTAGTTTTAAACGTTTTCGTCTTTTCTGTTAATGGTTCATCAACCCGTACGACCATGTAATCACCCGCCCGTAAGGAATTGCCAAACCAGCCTGGGTCATGGCGTATATCATTTTGCCAGGTAACGAATGATCCCAGGCTTACCAACAACAGATGGAGCAACCATCCCTGCAAAGCACGCCACCTGAATCGCAAGGCAAGCGGGAAGAAAATAAACAGAAGGGAGGCAAGGGAAAAACAGGTCATGGCCGTAATGATCATGTGGTACGGTATCGGGAGATACCATTGCAGCAGGATGCCTGCTATGAAGGGAATGAGCAAGCGGATAAAGGGTGCCGTTTTCCAGGCAGGCATACGATAGGGACGGGACATGTCCCAAAGTAAAAAATCATATTGTAAACACCAAGTGGAAAATTATTTGCTCAGGTGCATACTCCGCTCTTTGTAAAGCTGTCTAAAGTACGGATCCCGTAGGTCCCTGATGAAGCGTATGGCTTCCCCGGTGCTCTTCATCTCGGGGCCCAGTTCTTTGTTCACGCCGGGGAATTTATTGAAGGAGAATACAGGTTCTTTGATAGCAAAGCCCTGCATCTTCTTATCAAAGGTGAAATCCTTCAGCATATTGCATCCGATCATGACCTTGGTTGCGATGTTCAGGTAGGGTATCTGGTAGGCTTTGGCAATGAAGGGGGTGGTACGGCTTGCCCTGGGATTGGCCTCTATGACAAAAACATTACCGTCCTTGATAGCAAATTGTATATTGATGAGGCCTTTAATGTTCAATGTTCTCGCGATTTTTTCTGCATATTCTTCCATGGTATGCACAATCAGGGGAGATAAATTGAATTGGGGCAGTACCGCATTACTGTCGCCGCTGTGAATGCCGGCTGGTTCTATATGTTCCATTACGCCCATCACATGAAAATCTTCTCCGTCGAATATGGCATCGATTTCGGCTTCCTGGCAGCGGTCGAGGAAATTATCAATCAGGATCTTGTTTCCCGGGAGGTGTTTTATGAGACTGAGCACTCCTTTTTCCAATTCCTCATCGTTGAGTACTATACGCATGCGTTGGCCGCCCAGCACATAGCTTGGCCTGATCAAAACAGGGTAGCCTACCTGCCTGGCTACTTCTATGGCCTCATCGGTATTGTAGGCCGTACCGTATCTTGGGTATGGTATTTCCAGTTCCTTCAGCATATCGCTGAACCGGCCGCGGTCTTCTGCTATATCCATACTGTCGAAGGAAGTGCCGATAATGCTTATCCCCTTTTCATGCAGGCGCTTGGCCAGTTTCAGGGCTGTTTGTCCACCCAGTTGCACAATTACACCATAAGGTTTCTCGTATTCTATGATCTCCCAGAGGTGTTCCCAGAATACAGGTTCGAAGTACAGTTTATCAGCAATGTCAAAATCAGTGGATACGGTCTCGGGATTGCAGTTCACCATGATGGCCTCATACCCGGCCTCCTTTACGGCAAGCAGGCCATGCACGCAGCAGTAATCGAACTCTATGCCCTGCCCGATCCGGTTAGGACCGCTGCCAAGTACAATAATCTTCTTTTTATCTGAAACTTTCGATTCATTTGCATGTTCCGGTCCACCCCAGCCGGGGGAGGTTTGGAGTGGCCTGGATTCAAAGGTGGAATAGAAATACGGTGTCTTTGCTTCGAATTCCGCGCTGCAGGTATCCACCATCTTGTAAATTCTGGTCAGTCCCATTGCTTTGCGCCGCTCATAGATAAGTTCCGCATCTTCCTCTTTCATGATGCGGACGATCTGTTCATCGCTGAAACCGAGAAACTTGGCATCCCGCAACAATTGATCCGGTAAGGTCTTAAGGTCATATTTGGCGATCTCCTTCTCGCAATCGCAGATCTTCTGGATCTGGTAAATGAACCAGCGGTCGATCTTGGTGCTCTCGCAGATCCGTTTGATACTGGCCCCGGCCATAAGGGCATCTTTAATACGGAAGATCCTGTCCCACTTAGGAATCTTGATATACTCGATCAGTTCATCCGCATGCATGAGGCTTTTGCCGTAATACCCCAGTCCGACCGCTTCATTTTCCAGGCTCTGGCAGGCTTTCTGTACTGCTTCGGCAAAGCTTCTGCCGATGCCCATCACTTCTCCTACGCTCTTCATCTGGAATCCGAGGGTGTCTTTTGCCCCTTTGAATTTATCAAAGTTCCAGCGAGGTATTTTCACAATTACATAGTCCAGTGCCGGTTCAAAATAGGCAGAGGTAGATCCGGTGATCTGGTTCTTCAACTCATCCAGGTTATACCCGATGGCCAGCTTTGCAGCGATCTTTGCTATCGGATAGCCTGTTGCCTTGCTGGCAAGCGCCGAGGAGCGGCTGACCCTGGGGTTGATCTCTACTACAATGATGGCTTCGGTCTGGGGATCCATTGCGAATTGAACATTACAGCCTCCTGCAAAATTACCCAGGTTGCGCATCATATCGACGGCGGTATTACGCATGAGCTGGTACGCTGTATCACTTAATGTCATCACCGGGGCAACCGTTATGGAATCTCCGGTGTGTACACCCATAGGATCAAAGTTCTCCACCCCGCAGATGATGACCACATTATCATTATTGTCGCGCAACAGTTCAAGTTCAAATTCCTTCCAACCAAGTACTGCCTTCTCCACCAGTACTTCATGAATAGGGCTTGCGATCAAACCGGTGTTGAGTGCCTCATCCAGTTCGTCTTTGGCAAATACGATGCTGCCCCCTGTACCTCCGAGTGTAAATGAAGGGCGGATCACCAGCGGGAAACCGATATGCTGCGCAAATTCCTTTCCTTCCAGGAAACTGTTGGCTGTTTTTGCAGGTGCCACCGGGATTCCCATTTCAATCATCCAGTTCCTGAACTTTTCACGGTCCTCCGCTTTTTCAATTGCTTTTATATCAACACCGATCAGGCGCACATTGTATTTTTCCCATATCCCCAGTTCATCGGCCTCTTTACATAGGTTGAGTGCGGTCTGTCCACCCATGGTAGGCAATACCGCATCAACCTGGTTCTCTTCCAGTATCTGTTCAATGCTTTCTACAGTCAAGGGCAGCAGGTAGACCCTGTCAGCCATCATCGGGTCAGTCATGATTGTGGCTGGATTGCTGTTGATCAGGATCACTTTCACATTTTCCTCCCGCAAACTTCTGGCAGCCTGCGTACCGCTGTAATCAAATTCACAGGCCTGCCCTATGATAATGGGACCGGAGCCGATGATCAGAACTGACTGGATGGAATTGTCTTTGGGCATAAATATTGCGGTAGAATGGCGTGCAAAAGTAAATGTATTTAGGCTAAATAAAAAGTTGCTTTGCGATATACATTTTTCCGTTAATCGATTGCCTGTTAGATTTGCTGAATAAATGATCAGGCACTATTTGATTCGCAATAATAATTTCGGGCTGGCAACTGCCTGCTTACTGGCTATTAATTTTTTCAGCTCTGCCCAGGTAATGAAGGTTCCCGCTTATCCCAGGAATTATTTTCAATGGCCCTTGCTCTTAAAGCCAGAACTGGTTGCTAATTTCGGGGAACTGAGGCCCAATCACTACCATATGGGGCTGGACTGCAGGACCGACCAGAAACAGAACCAGCCTGTACAGGCAGCTGCAGCTGGTTATATTGCCAGGATAAAGATCGAACCCTTTGGTTTTGGGAGGTGTATTTATATCAATCACCCGAACGGGCTTACGACACTGTATGCGCATTTGAATGATTTTTTCCCGCAACTTGAAAAATATGTGAGAGACCGGCAGTACCAGCTTAAAAGCTGGAAGGTCTTTTTAGACATACCCCCCGGCATGTTCCCAGTTACGAAGGGGCAGTTCATTGCCTTTAGCGGCAGTACAGGTGGATCGGAAGGGCCACATCTTCACTTTGAGATCAGGGATACAAGGTCAGAAAAAGTGTTGAATCCATTGTTGTTTGGCCTTCCCATTCCGGATAATATTGCACCCGACCTGTACCGGCTCGCGGTTTATGACCGTACGATCAGCACGTATGAGCAGACTCCCCAGGTATATTCATTAATAAAAGTGAATGGTTCGTATGTGACCTTCCCATCGCTATTAACGGCAGGTACTGATAAAATAAGTTTTGGGATAAGTGCATTCGACCGGAATAACGGATCCGCCAACCGCAATGGCATATTCCAGGCGGTCCTGTACAATGATGATGTGGCGGTAGTTGGGTTCCAGATGGACAGCATCAGTTATGATGAGACGAGGTATCTGAACGCACATATTGATTATAAGTTGCGTATCAATGGCGGCCCGTTCATTGAGCACCTCTCCCGGTTGCCAGGTTATACATACGGGATCTATCATCCCTTTCAGGGTGACGGTGTGATTAGCCTAACAAAAGACAGTATCCATAAGATCAGGGTAGAAATTATGGATGCGAATGGCAATATGTCTAAGCTCCTGTTCAATATTAAAAGAAATAGTTCCGGATTAAAAATTCCAAACCCGGGGAGCATAACATCTGATCAGAATAAAGAATTCTACCCCGGGCAGGTGAATATCTTTGAGAACGGGCATATCAGTTTTTATCTTCCTGAGAAATGCCTGTATGATTCCTTCCGTTTCCGTTACCAAGAGATCATTCCAAATGCGGGCTATCCTATTTACAGGCTGCACAACAACAGCGTTCCCTTGCAGGAGAATTTTACGCTGAAGATCAAAGCAGCGATACCAGCTTTATTGAAAGAAAAGCTGGTGATCGAGCGTTCCTGGAACGCCAAATTCGATTATGCGAAGGCGATCCCGGTAAAGCTTTCAAACGAGGATTGGTACATGGCCAGTTTTCGTGATTTTGGCGATTTCCGGTTACAGGTAGATACCGTAGCACCTGTAATAAGTCCACAGGGATTCATTGAAAACATGAATGTGTCAAAACTAAACAGGCTTGCATTTGTTATAACCGATAATTCAAAAGAGCTGCGGAATTTCAATGCAACACTGGATGGCAAATGGCTGCTTTTCAGCAATGATAAAGGGAAGGTGTTCAGTTATCATTTTGATGAGATGTGTATGCCTGGGCAGCATGAGTTGATCATTCATGTGGAAGACCTGGCGGGTAACAGTACCGAAAGAGTTTATCATTTTACCAGGTAGCGCGGTTCAGTTGGGTTGACAGGGTTAACTTAATAAACCAATAATATAAATCCATCAAAAATCAAACTATGACACAACTTACTGAAGGCAGTAAAGCGCCGGCATTCAAGGGAAAGGATCAGAACGGCAAACCTGTATCGCTGGCTGATTACAAGGGTAAAAGAATCGTGTTGTATTTTTACCCGGAGGACGATACCCCCACCTGTACGGTGCAGGCCTGTAATTTCAGGGATCATTACAGTTTAATAATAAAGAACGGGTTCACTGTGCTAGGAGTGAGTCCGGATGAAGAGAAGAAACATAAGAAGTTCGAGGTCAAATACAGTCTCCCGTTTACACTGATCGTAGATCCTGCTCACACAATCATTGATAAATATGGCGTATGGGGTGAAAAGCAGATGTACGGGAAAAAATACATGGGTCTGCTGCGTACTACTTTTTTGATCGATGAAAAAGGAATCATCCGGAAGATTTTCCTGAAACCCAAAAGCAAGCAGCATACGGAAGAGATATTAGATGCCTGGAAGGAAGTTGAAGGCAAAAAATAACAGAAGGTAACAGAACGGTGTAGCTTTCCCCTTTTTTACTAAATTGTGAATTCTTAAATGTAAATATGATATGAAAAGGATCGCATCCTGTGTTTACAAATTAATAGCCCTAAGTACAATAACAGCAAGTTGCAGCAAAAGCACGGTCAGCAATCCGCCAGGTGGTGGCGGAGGAATAAGCTTTTCATGTACTGGTATCAGTCCTAAGTTTGGTGCTGATGTGCAACCCATCTTCAACACGGTTTGTTCTATCAGCAATACCTGCCATGGTGCAGGAAGTATGAATCTAGGCGGCCCTTTCACTAATTATAGCCAGATCTTTGCAAAAACTGCTAATATCCGTGCTGCTATACTTTCGGGAATCATGCCGCAGAGCGGTTCAGTAACTCAGGCTCAGATCAATAACCTGATCTGCTGGATCGATAGCGGGGCACCTAATAATTGACAGCGATATTATGACAGAAGATCTCTATTCCATCAAAGAAAATTCAAGGCTGGCCGGCATAGCAGCAAAAAAACTAAGAAGCAGCGAGGTAGCAATGGTGCTGGGAAAGACCATTCATTTGTATAATATCACTAAAGAGAAATTCGTAGAAAATGAAAGGTGGTTAAAGCACGAGTTATGCCATATCCGTCAGTTTCGTCAATATGGTTATTGGGGATTCATTGCAAGGTATTTATGGGAAAGCGTACGAAGTGGATATTATAACAACAGGTTCGAAGTGGCTGCCAGGGCTGCAGAAACATCATAGTAGCCATTCCACTTCTCCAAATTCAAATTCTCTTTCAGTTGAATCAGCAGTTTGTAGGCGGCCTTGTGCGGATACGCCTTTTACAACGGTCTCAAAGACCATATTCCCCTTTTTTAACCGCACTTTTTCATTCCTTTTGAACAAGTGGTTATTGTATGCAGCGATAGTTTGTTTGAATGAGGAATGCCGTATTTGTTCGGTTATCTCGGTTAAATTAGAGCAGAGTTCTTTAGCCAGTTCTTCGCAATCATAATCCTTACCAGTGATCTGTTTAAGCGAAACCGGGTTTTTCAGGGTATCATTAAATGTTACCTGGTTAATATTGATCCCGATCCCCACAATGGAAACCTTCCATAAAGTTCCCTGAAATATATTTTCAATTAGAATTCCCCCTGCCTTTCTGTCACGCCAATAGAGGTCATTGGGCCACTTTATTTGGGTTTCGGAGCCGGCATATTCTTTCAAAAAATTGAAACAACCAACTGCCATTGCAGCATTCAGGTAAAATTGCTCGGATATATTCAACCATTCAGGTTGTAAAACGATACTCATTGCAATATTTTTCCCGGATTCTGACACCCAGCTTTTCCCCCTTTGTCCTTTCCCTGCAGTTTGCTCTTTTGCAAACCATGCCATACCATGACTGGCCAATCCAGCATGAACCTTTGCCATGGCATAATTGTTGGTACTACTTACACTGTCCAATGTATTAAAAAACGGGGCTGCCGGCATAATTATCCAAATGGCAAAGAAGTATTACTTTTGCCATTGCCTGCAAGCTACTGGCAAACCCTTTAAAAACAATGAAAATGGCATAGGAAGGCACTCATGCAGGCAATTACTACTAAATATTAAGAGATTTGAATAACCTGAAAGCAGCAAAAACAAGAAAAAAGAAAAGTGCGGTAAGACTAACGAGAAGCAGTAAAATTATCAAAACGATCATTCATGCTATTCAGGAGAAAAAAGGTGAGCATATTATAAGCCTCGATCTCCGGAAAATACCGGAAGCAGTTTCAGATTTTTTTATCATTTGCCAGGCAAGTAATACTACACAATTAAGGGCTATAGCTGATTTTGTGGAAAAAGATGTAAAGGAAAAGTGCCTGGATACTGCATTCAAGCATGAGGGGAGGCAGGCACAGCAATGGATTCTGATTGATTACGTTTCAGTGGTAGTGCATATCATGATGCCCGAACCCCGGAAATTTTATATGCTTGAAGAAATGTGGAGTGATGCGCCCATGATGGAACACAATGATTAATAACAGGCGAAATTATCTATTCATTTAAAATAATGCATACCCCCAATCGTCTATGATATAAAGCCTTTTGCTGAAAATATAGATACGTACCTATTATAATGGATCAAATATTATGAATCAACAAGATAATAACAGAAAATTCAATCCTGATAACATACCTCCCAAAGGAGATGATCCTCAGAGGAAAAAAAACCGTTTCAATATATACTGGGTGTACGGCTTTTTTCTGGTAGCGCTTGTGTCGTACAATTGGATCAGGGGTGTCAGTAATACAGGGATTGAAATGAACCAGCAAAACCTTTATGACCTCTTAAAGGTCGGGGATGTGGAACAGGATTTAAAAAAAGATAAGGAGAAGACCGGTTTGGTAGTGGTTCGTGGTAAAAAGCTGGTCAGGGTGTTCTTGTACAGAGACAGCATCATCAAAAAAGCCTCCTATTATAAATCTATACTGAGCAGCCCTGAATATGATGCGCTTTTGAAAAATGAATCGCCCCAATTGTTTTTCAGCATTGCCAAAGATGAGACATTTGCAAAACAGCTTGATGATTTTTACATCAGTTCGCCCAGCACGAAAAAAATATTACCAATCTATATAGAAGAAGGTGAGATCTTCGGACAGATCGTCAGTACACTTCTACCCATTTTATTGATCGGACTTTTGTTTGTAATGATGATGCGAAAAGTCGGGGGCCCCGGGGGAGGTGGTGGACCCGGTGGAATATTTAATATCGGAAAATCCAAAGCCACCCTGTTCGACAAAGGAACACGGGTGAATATCAATTTCGGGGATGTCGCAGGCCTTGACGAGGCTAAAGTGGAGGTAATGGAAATTGTTGATTTTTTAAAGAATCCTAAAAAATATACTGCACTGGGAGGTAAGATCCCTAAGGGTGCCCTTCTTATTGGACCACCCGGCACGGGGAAAACACTTTTAGCAAAAGCCGTAGCTGGTGAAGCACAGGTTCCCTTTTTCAGCCTTAGTGGAAGTGATTTTGTGGAGATGTTCGTTGGGGTGGGTGCAAGTCGTGTAAGGGACCTGTTCAAGCAGGCCCGTGAAAAAGCGCCATGTATAATTTTCATTGATGAGATCGATGCCATAGGAAGGGCAAGAGGTAAGAATATGATGATGAGCAATGATGAAAGGGAAAATACCCTTAATCAGCTTTTAGTGGAAATGGATGGCTTTGGAACAGACTTGGGCATCATTATACTGGCTGCCACCAACCGGCCTGATGTATTGGACAGTGCATTGTTACGCCCTGGCCGTTTTGACAGACAGATTTCCATAGACCGTCCTGATATGGTTGGCCGCGAAGCCATTTTTAAGGTACACCTTCAGCCGATCAAGATCTCACAGACGCTGGATATACACAAGCTGGCTGAACAAACACCTGGCTTTGCCGGTGCAGATATTGCCAACGTATGTAATGAGGCCGCGCTGATAGCAGCCAGGAAAGGCAAAGATGCTGTGGACATGAGTGATTTTCAGGATGCTATTGATCGTGTAATAGGCGGTCTGGAAAAAAAGAACAAGATCATTTCTCCTGAAGAAAAAGAGATCATTGCATACCATGAAGCCGGCCATGCCATCTGTGGCTGGTATTTGGAACATGCCTATCCACTATTAAAAGTTACAGTAGTGCCAAGGGGTACGGCAGCATTGGGATATGCCCAGTATACCCCGAAAGAACAGTACCTCTACAATACAGACCAGCTCATGGATCAGATCTGTATGACCCTGGGCGGAAGAGCAAGTGAAGATATCTTCTTTGGAAAGATAAGTACCGGTGCCAGCAATGATCTGCAGCAGATCACGAAGATTGCGTACAGCATGATCACGGTCTATGGAATGAATGACAAGGTGGGTAATATCAGTTATTATGATCCCAATCAGGAAAATGTATTTACCAAACCGTTCAGTGAGGAAACCGGTAAGATGATCGATGAAGAGGTACGTAAATTAATTGACAAGGCCTACCAGATCACCAAGAAACTGTTACTTGATAAAAAGGGAGATGTAGAAAAGCTGGCAAAGGAATTATTAAAGAAAGAGGTGCTGTTCAAGAGCGATGTGGAAGTATTGATCGGGAAAAGGCCATATGAAGAAAAGAAATCGCTGGATATTATCGAACCCAAAAATGAAGTCAGCGAAGCTCCCGATACTTCAATTCCTGAAGAGTTGACAAACCCTCCGGCAATATAACCGGCTATGGCTACATCTGCTGCAAAAGAGAATATATTAAAACGAATCAGGCAGGCACTGAGTAACCCAGTGGCATTGCCTTTTCCCCAAAGTGAAGGTGCCCATTCCATGTTTCAACCTGCTACAGACGACCTGGAAGTGATCTTTGCCCAACAATTCACACGGTTACTCGGCAAGTTTGCTTTTTGCACAAACGAAAAAGAGATGGTTCTTCAGGTACAGCAGCTCATCATTGAAAAAAAATGGACAAAGATCCACTGTACGGAGTCCCCGTGGAAAGAAATATTCGGTAATTCTTTCAACCTGGCAGATTGCGATGCTTCTATTACCGGATGCGAATTGCTCGTGTCAAGAACAGGTACTCTTGTCATGAGTTCGGCTCAACAAAGTGGCCGTACAGAAAGCGTTTATGCCCCGGTTCATATTTCTATTGCTTATACCAGCCAGCTTGTGTACGATGTGAGAGACGCCCTACAATCGGTCAAAGACAAATATGCAGGTCATATGCCATCACTCATCAGTTTTGCCACTGGTCCAAGTCGGACTGCCGACATTGAGAAGACACTGGTCACCGGTGTACATGGTCCTAAAGAAGTGTATTGCTTCCTAGTAGACTCATAATTGCATTTTTCAAAGTATCTTTAGTATCTGATGAAAAAAGAGTTCGCCCAGCTTTTTGTGTATGGTTCACTGCGCAGTGGTTTCAAGAACCCCGTTTATGAATACCTTGCCCGGTATTTTCATTTACTGGGCGATGCCATCGTTAAAGGAAAGCTCTACGACAAGGGAGATTATCCGGTGGCCGCCCCAACAAATGAAGATAGATTCATCTCAGGCGAATTATATGTTATTATTAATCCGGAAGAATTTTCCTGGGCCATTGAACAGATTGACGATTATGAGGGCCTGATCGTGGAAGAAGGCGAAAAGCCCCTTTACAAGAGAGAGACTGTAACAGCATATCGGAACGGGCAAGCCACAGAAGCATGGATATACTGGTATAATGGCAGTATTGATGGCCTCCCAGAGATCAGTTCCGGCGATCTTTTGGAATTCCTGCAGAAAAAAAATAAACCGTAACAGCAATGGATGTGACGGGTAATAAAAAGATCTATTTTCTTTCCGATTTTCACCTGGGTGCCCCTGATTTACCAAAAAGCCTTGTCCGTGAAAAAAAAATAATCCGGTTCCTTGATGAGATAAGAACAACAGCGGCTGCCGTCTTTATTGTGGGTGACCTGTTTGATTTCTGGTACGAATATAAAAAAGTGGTCCCCAAAGGTTATGTTCGCATACTTGGCAAACTGGCAGAAATGACCGATGCCGGTATACCCGTGCATTTTTTTGTTGGCAATCATGATATGTGGATGAAGGATTATTTCCAGAAAGAGTTGAATATTCCTGTATATTTTGAACCTGCTCTCTTTGAATTCAATGGAAAAAGATTCCTGATTGGGCATGGCGATGGGCTGGGACCCGGAGACCATGGCTATAAATTCATTAAAAAAATATTCCGCAATAAAGCTTGTCAATGGTTGTTCGGGATCCTCCCCCCCCATATTGGCGTAGGTATTGCCCATTACTTAAGCAGGAAAAGCAGGAAAAATACCGGGCAGGCCGATGATACTTTCCTTGGGGAAGAGAAAGAATGGCTGATCATTTACAGCAAGGAACTGTTAAAGAAGGACCATTTTGATTTCCTGATATTTGGCCATCGCCATTTGCCGATTGACTTTACCCTGAATGGAACAAGCAGGTATATTAACCTGGGAGATTGGATAAAGTATTTCAGTTATGCTATTTTTAACGGCCAGGAACTTGAATTGAAATATTACAACCAGTAGAAAAATAAATTTGAATAGTATAAAGTACATATTATTACCCCTATTCCTATTATTCTATACCTCCGAATCCAATGCACAAAGCGATTCCCAGTTTCATTTTCTATATTCCATAAAAGGCAGTTTCCATACATTCAATGTAGACAACCTGGATAACATTTATCTTATTACAAATGAAAACCAGCTTAAAAAGATTAATGGTAATGGAGATTCCATTGGTGTATTCAATGACGTTAAACGTTTTGGCAATCCCGCTTCGCTTGATGTTTCCAATCCCCTCAAGATACTCCTGTATTACAGGGATTTTTCAACAGTCGTTGTATTGGACAAATTATTGAATATCCGGAACAGCATAAATCTGCGTGAACAGAATATGTTCATGGTCAAAACCATCGCAGCCTCCTATGATAATAACATCTGGCTTTTTGATGAGGAAGATTATAAACTTAAAAAGATCGACGAGGGGGGGCAGGTGCTACAAGAGACGACAGGCTGGAGGATTCTGTTTGATTCTGTTCCATCACCTGAACAGTTGCTGGACAGGCAGAATAATGTTTATCTCTATGATAAGGAAAAAGGTTTCTACATTTTCGATTATTACGGTGTTTTCAAGAACAGGCTTCCTTTTCTGAATTGGAGTAGTGTTGAAGTATCCGGTAAGTTTATATATGGTTTCAGCAATGACGTATTATACATGTATGAATTGCATTCCTTGCAATTAAAGGATTATAAACTTCCCCCATTTTTGAAAGGATACAGGGCCATCAAAGTGATCAATAGTAGATTATATTATCTGACGGATGATGGCTTGTCTGTTTACCTACTTAAATGATCACTTGAACGGGTAATAAAATAAACCAACCCCAATCCGGAATATCTGGTAAACAGTTTGTTCCTTATTTATCACATTATCATATTTTTGGCTTGTGGATTTTTTTGATACCATTTATTTTGAAAACAGCATAAGGAACTACTGTATAGTAGGCGGTACTATACTGGTGGCATTCTTATTAAAAAAATACCTTTCGAGGTATATTGCTTCCCTGATATTTCGCTTGACCAACCGAATATGGAAAGGCGTGGATAAACAAATTTTTATTGCCTTGGTAGTGGCCCCCCTAGAATGGCTGCTGCTCATCCTGATTGCTGTATTATCAATTGATAAACTTAATTTTCCGGCAGTACTGAATTACAGGATTTACGGGCATAGTACTGATTAAATAATTAGCCGGACAGGTATAGGCATTATCATCATAGCCTTTTCCTGGTTCTTGTCGAGGATCATAGATTTCATCGGACAGGTATTTGAAAAAAGGGCATCTCTAACGATGGACAAATCGGATGATCAACTGGTTGTTTTTTTTCGGGATTTTTTGAAAGTAATCATCATCATCTTCGGGTTTCTGCTTTTATTAAAAGCCTGCTTCAAACAACCGGTGGGCAATTTGCTGACCAGTCTGAGTATTGTTGGTGCAGTGCTTGCCCTGGCTGCGAAA
>JANYAL010000044.1 GCA_025361325.1 Bacteroidota bacterium | reverse complement strand
CTTTTGAGCGGTACCGAAGGGCTCAACCCCATCAAGCCAATACTGGTACACAATTTGTGGTTATGATTCCGGGAATTCATGCACAAAAGTAGTAACTTCATTCATAACTGACTTAAACCAATTGCCATGATCTACAGAATTTTACTCGTAGCCTTATCTGCAGCCGCTTTCAGCAGTTGCTCCACTGTCTATAAAAGCGGGCAGACACCCGATGACGTGTATTATTCCCCGGTGCGGGAGGTGGTACCAATTACACAGGATGACCGCAAGGAGATCAGGAATCCGAACAATGATGACATTTCCATACGCATGGGTACCCGCGACTACCGCTGGAGGATCCTGGATGATGCATACCGCTACGATTTCAGTCCTTATCAGTTTTGTTATGGAGATCTTACCAACTATGGCTACTATTACAATCCCTTTTATCACCCCTGGCCGGTATATTCCGTTACCCCCCAGTTGAACACTACCCCCCGTATGGTGAACCTGGCCAGTTACACCGGTATGAACAACGCTGCCTCCTCCAATCCTAAAAAGGGAAACGGTATCAACTGGATACAGCCCACGGGTAATTACAATAATTCGAACCGGCCGGGCATCGGGATGATCTTCAGGCAGGTGATAAGTCCAAACCCCTCCAACAATTCGGGTAACAATACCAGGACCTACGCCCCTTCCACAGGCAGTTCCAATTCCGGGAGTAATGGGTCAGGAAATGTGAGCAGGCCCGGAAGAGGAGGCTGAGACCAGCATACCAGACTAACGCATGGCAATATGCGAAAGATGTTCATCACCACATTTTTTTTTGCTTTGAACCGGTGCTGGCCCACCCAATACAGAACCTAATACCATGAAAAAATATCTGCCCCTTTTCACCCTACTCTTGTCCACCCTAACCCGGGCGCAGGTTCCGGAAGATGCGCTGCGCTATTCCTTTTATCCGCAGAACGGTACTGCCCGCAACCTAGCCATCGGCGGGGCCATGGGCTCGCTGGGCGGGGATATCACGGCAGCATATGTGAACCCGGCAGGACTGGGATTCTACAAAACCAATGAGTTCGTCCTTACACCCGGTTTTAACCTGAACAGCAACAAGGCCAATTACCGCGATAACACATCGCAGAATAATGCGAACAGCCTGAGCTTCGGGGCCAGCGGTGTGGTGATGGGCTTTTCACCCCGGTACAAGCCAACCCTGAATATGGCATTCAGTTTTACCATCACCCAAACAGCCAACTTCAATAACAAGATGCATTACAGCGGACTGAATAACTACAGTTCTTTCAGTGAGCAGTTCGCCGAAGAGTTTGCCAGGAGCGGATTTTCTATTAACGATGCACTCAGTTATAACTCGCCCCTGCCCTATACCGCAGCGCCGGCCTTATATACCTACCTGATCGATACCGTGAAAGTGAACGGCACGTATCAAATCAAGGCAGCGCCGGAATATATCCTGGATGCCGGCCAGGCATTATTCCAGGAAATGGACAAGACCACCACCGGCGGTATCACTGAACCAGCCCTTGGATTTGCCTGGAACAGGAACGATAAACTCTACCTGGGCGCAAGCCTGGGAGTGCCGCTTGTCAATTATACCAGTAATACCGTTTTCAGTGAGCATGATACTTCTTCCAATTCGAACAACCATTTTAAATCCTTCTCTTATACTGACAATTTCACCACCCTGGGCGTTGGTATCAATTTAAAACTGGGCATTATCTACCGCCCGGTGGATTATATACGGATCGGACTGGCCATACATACCCCAACTTATTACAGCATGACCGATACCCGCCAAACCACCCTGGCCACACAGCTCGAGAATCCGGTGGGCGGATTCAGTGTATCTTCCAATACTTTTACCAACGATGTACCGGGACAAGCCAATTACGGTCAGCTCACCCCTTTCAAGGCCCTGCTGAGTGCCTCCTATGTGTTCCGGGAAGTGGAAGATGTAAAGAAACAGCGTGCCTTCCTTACTGCCGATGTGGAGTATGTGCAGTATAAAGGTTCGCGCTTCAATACGGAAGAAAAATCACCCACCGCCGTGAATACAGCATATTATAGTTCTTTGAACCAGGTGGTGGCTGCGGACTATAAAGGCAATTTTAATTTCCGCCTGGGTGGAGAGCTGAAATTCAACGTCATCATGGCCAGGCTTGGATTTGCTTACTACAGTAATCCCTATACAGATGCTGCCATCAAAGCCAGCCGTATGTTGCTGAGCGGCGGACTCGGCTACCGCAACAAAGGTGTGTTCGTTGACCTCACCTATGTGTATTCCGGTAATAAGGATGTAAGCTTTCCTTACCGGCTCAGCGATCGGGCTAATACTTATGCAACCCTGAACCAGACCAGGGGCAATATCCAGGCAACGGTTGGATTCAAATTCTGATTGTACAAATTCAAATTGAATATGGCAAGCCTGATGACAGGGTTGAATGGGGATGCAACTCAATAACATAAAAACCATTCATCAGTTGGAGGGCCAACCATGAACCATATCCCCAAATCCAGGTTGGGCCAACAGCCCCGATTTCAAAGAACTAATTTCTATATTCCCTATCAATCATTTTAAGCTAAGGCTCAAATGATTACACT